>JASHOO010000699.1 GCA_030041035.1 Bryobacteraceae bacterium
GGTGCCGTCGCGCCGAATGACGGCCGAGACCTGCACCCAGCTTTCGGCGCGGTTTGCTGCCAGGATGGCATGGAGCGGTTCCAGTTTACGGAAAGGTACCGGGGCATACACTGCCGGAGCATCGCCTGGCTTTGGCTGTTGCTCGGCAAACCAAAGAATCCAGTCGCCACCGTAGGTCGGCAGATTCTCAATGGGCACCACCATCGTATAAACCGACCGGCCCCGAAAGCGGGCGTCGATGGCCGCCGGAACTGTGCGCGATGACGGCCGCAGCGGTACCGACAGCGTAGAAGCCGGAAGGTCGCGGACGGTTTCGGCATAAAAAACGGTTTTCCGGGTGGCGGTAACCGGTGGAACCGGTTTGCTTTTTTCTTCGTGAATGCTGAGATCCGGCACGTTGAGCGCGCCCGCGTCAGAGCCCGCGCCGCCGGCTGGTTCGCCGAGCTCGGGAGCCTTGGCAAAGCGTCCGGGGCGTGCGCCCTCCGGCAAAGTCCCGTTGAGCTCTCCTGCCGGATGCAATCCGGCGATGGCAATATCGGCAGTGGCGTTGCCGGAACTTGCCGCCGTTCCCAGGGGCGCATTAGACGGGGGTGCGATGCCGGCGGCAGGCGACGCCGTTCCCCATCCTTCAGGCAAAGTAGACCGCACCGCTCGCGTGCCGCTGGCGGTGAGAGGAGACGCAGGCGTGTCCATTAGCCGCACGCCGGACGGACGTGCGGACGGCGACTGCGGAGGCGGCGGCATGAAAGTCTTGGGGAGCTTGAGCGCCGTCAGTGTGTCAGGCGCAGCGGATTTGGCGCGGTAGACGCCGGCGGCAACCGGTTGCGGCGCATCCAGCATGGTGGGTGGCACGGACGCAGGCGCCTGGCGCGCCTGCGGCGGCGGAACGAAAACTTTGCGCGGAGCAGGCTGGGGAGGCGCAGGGGGTGGCGGCAATGCTGTGTTGGCGCGGGTGATGAAATTGGGCAAGGGCAGATCTCGAGGGATCTCGATTTTCGGCAGCGGCTGCCAGATAAATTGCTTCTCCGACTTGGGTTTTGGTGACGCCGCAATCATGGTCTGGTCCGATAATTCCGTTCCCTTGGGCTTCAAAGATCTCCCAATTTTTCTGGCTGAGGTGACCTCGGGTAGTTTTTTCCGAAACTCATAGTAGACGATTTTGTGCTCCTGAGGCTGAATCACCTCCTCATATAGCGTAGATCCCGTCGGTTTCTGTATCGGATTCAAAAATAGAATTGCCACAACCAGGGTGTGCAGGCCGAAGGAGGCGCCGAACGAAGCCGGCCGGATCCGGTAACCAGAACTTTGTCCGTCGAGAAGGGCGCGAGGCTGACTCGATCGAATCCGCAGTTTCACAGACATCGGTGATCGGTCCGAACGGGCAAGCCCTTTCATGGAGGATAGCAGAGTTACTGTGGTTGTCGCAAACTCCGATGCGCTGCTAGATTGGGCGTTGTCGCTTATTGCTGGTTTCCGTTTCGGTGCCGTTTTCAGAGCCGCCATTGCCTTTTGCCATCGCGTCATTCCGGAGCCGAGCTGCGCTTCATCTCGAGATCCTCGCCTTGCGCCATCAAATCTGTGTCCTCTAACGCTCCGTCAAACGTCCGAAACTGACCGTCGCTGACAGGCTCCTGTGGGCTTGGCTGTGCTCGGTTTGGAACCATTTGGAGGCAGGACTGTCCATCGTCAAGGCCGCCACGGTTGTCGGCTAGCATCGTCACGCCTTCCGCCTGTTCTGGTACTGGGAGATTCGTCGCGGCAAAGCAGGCCGCCCAACCGTCCCCGCTGCAATCCGGGACCTCATCCGGACCCTGAGCCGAGAAAACCCGCTCTGGGGAGCGCCGCGCATTCACTGCGAATTGCTCAAGCTTGGCATCGACATTGGCCAGACGCCAAGTATATGGTCAAACGCCGAAAACCGCCGTCGCAGACGTGGCGGACATTTCCGGAGAATCATCGCAAGACGCTGGTTTCGGTAGACTTCTTCACGGTGCCCACGATCCGGTTCCAGATCTTGTACGTGTTTCTGGTGCTGGCGCACGCACGCCGGCGCATCGTGCACTTCGCCGTGACTTCGCATCCGATTGCGGAGTGGACGGCGCAGCAGATGGGCGAAGCGTTTCCGTGGGACGCCGCGCCGCGGTACCTGCAACGGGATCGTGACTGGATCTTTGGCAGGGAGTTCGTGGATCAGGTGAAGGCGACGGGCATCAAACAACTGTTGTCGGCACCGCGGTCGCCGTGGCAACGAGCGTATGTGGAACGGGTGATCGGTACAATTCGCCGCGAGTGCCTAGACCACATGATCGTATTCAGCGAGCGCAGCTATACCGGTATGTTGGGGAATTCCTGGAGTACTATCGTGGGAGTCGCACGCATTTGGCGGGGCCGAAGACAGGCCGAGTCGCGGCCGGTGCAATCGCCGGAGTCGGGACGGATCGTGTCAATTCCGGTGATGGGCGGCCTCCATCATCGCTACGAACGCCGAGCCGCCCGAGGGGCAGCGTAACATCATCCTTGCCGACCAGTTCAGTTTTGCACGGATGTCGTCCAAAACGAGCTACGCGCCAGATTCCAACTCCGCCATCGCCGGTAACGCAGTCGAGATTGATAGCGCGGCACGCCCGGTTCGTCGCCTATTCCGGTCCCAATTCGATTTCCGACAATGACAATCTGACCGAAGACATTCCCACGGGTTCCTTCCGCGACCTGACCCGGCGGCCGGGTCTATTGCTTTTCAGGGCTGGTTTATGTTGTAGTTTAAACGACTTACGTGACTCTGGGTGGTCGCCTAAAAGTGCTTGAGAAGTCGTGAGAGACATAGCGATCATGGGTTGAAATTCACGGGTTCCAGAACTCGGTGCTCCCACACTCGGTTGCGAGTTCAGTTTGCGTTTGACGTGATCGGGAATGCGTTCCCTTTCACTTCGTGATTCTTTTTCTACCCTCGGCAGAAGCCTTACGTTTCGACGCCTGACGCTTTCTATGACGGCTGAGACTGACTGTCGTGGATTTATGAAGAGCCGACAGCGGCAGCGAACGCAGCGGGATTCAGTGCAGTGGGCACGGCAGCGGGATTCTTATCGATCACAGTCAGCAAAGTGCGAGCGGGAGCTTCTGGGGTTCTCCGCCCGCCCTCCCAGTGCTTGATAGCGTCAAGGCTGAACCCAAACGCGCCAGAAAATTTCGCTTGTGTCATGCCAAGTCGATTGCGAATCGCCTTCACGTCAACTTCCTGGGGCACGTGCGCTTTGAATCCCTCTTGCTTCCCAGCAAGAAAACCCTCAACGTCGTTAAGGCCATCCATCATCTGCTCGAATTGCGTTTTCATGCCACCTCCCGTAGGCCTCAAAAATACTGTCGGCTCGCTTCTTTAGCGCGTTCCGCTCTGCCATCGACAGATTCTCTTTCTCATTCTTCAGAAAAACGGCGATGAGAAAAACCGGAAATCTCTCGTTGCGCGCAGGTTTCGTTGGTTCCCTGGAAGGGCGTTGGCACAACGGTGAACGACGGTCCAACACGAACTGCGCCGCCAGCGCCGAATCAGTTCGAGACGTGTCCAGCCTGGGTGGCTGGCTTGGACAAGCTATTGGCGGACAAGACTAACAATTTGAAACGGCTTTGCGTTCCGAGTTCACTCTGGAACGACTTCGCTTCTCCCTTCGTCTCCCCGTTCGAGCCCGGCACGCCTGAGCCGCCAAGATCGGCCGGCGATGGCTGTGGATCAACCGGTGGCGCTCACAGCGAAGGTGAGGGAGCTGGTTGCTACCATGTCATCGCTCTGAGTGGCGTTTGGGCTGCCCATCGGACCTTGTACGCGCCAAAATATTGTCATTCGAGGTGTCGATTGGACCCGGATTGGCCCCAAATTCACTATCGCTCGCTGTAAGTGATTGCAGTTGTTAGGCTCATCGCGAGGCAGGCCAAGGTCTGCAAAACCTTTTTTCGTCGGTTCGATTCCGACCCGCGCCTCCGACAAACACGACATAAGGCCATTTAAAATCTTATAATTGCAGACATTTTGCCGATCACTTTGGCTCTCGCCAAAGCAGCGGACTTCACGGGATTTTCCGGCTGAACCTGCCTCAACATCGGGCTCGCTCACCAGTACGCCAAGGCTTCGGATGGAAGCCGTGAATCCCGAGTTTCGCTGGGTTGCGCCGGCCGATGGAACTTCACAGAACTGCATGGGGTTCCAGTGTTCGGAAGGCTCATCAGCACCGACGGCCGGCGCCAATCTCATAATTTTAAAGGGATTGCAATCATCCCAAGGGCAAAGGTCGCATCTCAAATGGTTTTCCCATGCTACCCGCATTCAATAACGATAAATCGCTAGGTAGATAAAAGGATTAAGTACGCCAAGGACAAGAGGCAAGTCAGTCGTCAGAAACGATCGCGCGCCCGAACGCGGAACATAGAGAACGTCATTCGGCAACAACGGGAAGTCGTTCACCTTCCCCTCGTAGACGCCGGTCAGATCAACAGGAATCTCGGCACGCCGGGTGGTAGTGACGATAGGGCGCA
>JASHOO010000700.1 GCA_030041035.1 Bryobacteraceae bacterium
AGGGAATCCATAAAAATCACCCATGTCGAGGGGTCCGCTGTCGCAGCCGGCAGCTCGGCACGCTTCCACACCGGCTGAAAATAGGAGATCGCAGAGGGTGGCTCGATCTCCGTTTTCGTCGCCTTCGGAGCATCGATCCAATAACGCCGGCGTTCGAACGGATAGGTGGGCAGTTCCACGCGCCTCCGATGTTCGCCAGCATGGAAGCCGTTCCAATTAACCTTGATTCCGGGTACCCAGAGTTGGGCGAGTGCGGCAAGCAGAATCTGTGGGTCGTCTGCTGCTTCCTGGGCGCTTCGCAACGACGAAACAATCTGCACACCCGCCGTTTTTCCCGGATGGCGCGCGGCCAGGCCGGCCAGCACGTGGCCCGGTCCGGCTTCCAGCATGGCCGCCGGCTGTTGCTCCCACAGTTTCGCTAAACCATCGGCAAAACGTACGGTCTCTCGCAGCTGGCGAGCCCAGTACGCGGCATCGGTAGCTTCTTCCGGTTTGATCCACTCCCCGATGACATTCGAAATATAGGGAATCCGCGGTGCCTGTAATTTACAGCGGCCCATGACCTGTGTGAACGCGCCGAGAATCGCGTCCATCGAGGCCGAATTCTAGCGGACATCCCAAAAAGAGAGAATAAGTGCCAAAGTTTAGCGCACCGCGGACCAGTCGGTCCTTAAGGCTCGTAACACCTTCGTTTTGTTGCTAGTACAGTGAGTTTTTTAGTGATGAACACGCCGCTTCTCGTCGGGTTCGAAGCCAAGCGCAACCGTAGGAATAAGAGGAGTATTTGGATGACTTCTCAAATGTGGGACCCCGCGGTAGAATGCAGCGAATAGATTGAATAGCATGTAATTGGTACTAGGATTGCTCCCTCTTGCCCTAGCGAGCGTCCCGGTTTAATTCCAAACGAGGCGATTCATGATGCGTAATTTAGGAACGATTGCGACACCCGTGCTGTTAGCGCTGTTGGTTTGCCCCGTCGCAAAGCCGCAAGGCATGCCGCCAGTCCTCGGCATGGGCGGCAACGAAGGACCGGACGGTCTCCACTTCTACGGCGTGTCGGTCTATGCCGAGTACACGTCCACGGTCATTCCTTTCGGCTCGAATTTAGCCTTCAGTGCCGGCGTTCCCCCCGGTCTTCCCAATCTCGGCCCGAATTACCTGGGGGGGATTGTGGCGCGAGTGGGCTGGCGAAAAACCGGCGCGCGGACCAACTTCTACATCGCGTACGCGCCCTCCTACGACGTGAGCTTCAAGTATTCATCATTGGATTCGCTGAACCATAACCTGATGTTCGGATTGATTCACGACCTGGGACCGAAATGGACGATTGTCTGGAGCGGGGCCGCGGTCACCGCCCGCTTTGATCAGTTTTTGTTCGAACCGACGGTTTTCGCCAGTTTAGCCGGGACCCCCGCCACCTTTGACGAACTGTCCCAGGCCATCCTGTCAGGCACATACACCAACCCCCAACTGGCTTCGATTCTCACGGGTGCGCCGTTGATTGAATCGCCGGCCACCACGTTGATCTACGGCCCTCGGTTTCTCGACGCCTCCCTCAGAACCGACATCAGCTACAGGCACTCCGAACGATTGCGTTACCATTTTGGGGTCAGCACAACGCGAACACAGGGTCTCAACTCAGGCCAGCTCGAAACCGACGGTGTCAGAGTCCTGCCCCAGACCACGGCAGCGAACGCGGCCACTGGTCTGATTTACGCCTTCTCGCCAGTCACAACCTTCGGCGTCGAGATGAGCGCCAGCCGCATCTTTTCGCGTTTCGAGGATGTCTACGTTGCAAATGGCACCCTGTTGCTGAACCGCGTACTGGGCAGACGCTGGATTGCACAAGTACATGGTGGCGCGGGATTTGTGACCCCGATTCAGCACATCTTCGCATATCCTCCGGGGACGCATTACCTGGCGGGAGCAACCCTCACGTACAAGACTCTGGCGCATACGTTTATGGCGTCGTACAACCATACGATCGCCGATGCATACGGTCTGGGCGCATACTCCAGCTCAACTGCATTCGGGGCCTGGAATTGGCACATTCCCGGGCGTACCTGGGCGGTTGTCGCAGGGGGCAGCTATGAATCGCTCAGCGAAATCGGCAGCCACAATCTCAATGCTTGGCTGGGGGATGCAGGGATAAATCGCCGCTTTGGCCTGCACACGATGGCGCAATTGGCCTATATCTACGGGCGAACCTCTGGGGTCGTTGCCGACACCCCGGAAAAGCGCAGCCTGCAAGGTGTGCGGCTGGTCCTCTCGTGGAGCCCCTTCCTGCCGCTGGGGTTCTAAACCCGCGAGTAAACCCGGTTCATAATCCGACACTTTCGGAGGGGGTCACACCCTGATCGGCGATTAGAACTTCCGTGCGACCGCCGAGAAAAGTAGTTGAGGCCGGACGACGTCCAGCCGATCGATGTTCGCGTAACTATCTCAAACTAAAAGCGGAGATTTTTGGACCGAGTCTTGCCTATAAGTGGTGCAACAAAATGTGACTAAAACATACAGTTCTCCTGGTAGAAGCGTGGGCGTTCTGGCTCTGACAGTTGACATCGTCTACGCCGATCCCGAAGTTGCTGCTACCGCTCACGTTCGGAGTACCGGTAATCGTCCCGCCAGACGTGTTAAACGTGGCCCAGCTCGGCAGCGCACCGGAACTTACGCCGAATGTCGGACTGGCGCATCCGGACACCACAACCAAGTAGGTATACGGCTGCCCGGTTATTCCTGAAGGACATGAGGTCGCGATGATGTTGCACGTGCCGCCAGCGCCACCCGTAAAATTCATCGTGTACGCCAGAGGGCCTACGCTGCCCGCGGCGTTGGTGGCGGTAACCTGAAGTGTATTGCAAGCGGGGATGGTGGCGTCTGGATGACCGTTGATGGCTCCATTGCTGAAGAACGCGACGCCGTGTCCGGCTGGGAATCCAGTGACAGTGTAGGTGATCGGCGGGTAATACCCGACAATGGCAGTGCTGAAGTAACTATTACTGTCTGCTGTCCCTGTCCGCAGCGGACTCTTGGTGGTAATCTGCGGCAAGTGTAGAGACCCGCTGACCGTCAGCGTCAGGTCGCCAGAGGTCGCATTGCCGTTCACGTCGCTGATCCCGATGCTGAATGTATAACCGCCGGTTGCAATTTGTGGCGCTCCCGAAATCATGCCAGTGGTTGGGCCCAGTGCCATGCCTCCCGAGCCTGTGGGCGGATCGGAAAGCGATCCTTGTGAGTTGGTAATCGGCAGAGATCCCGATGCGATGTAGAAGAACGGGTTTTGACACCCCGTAGGCGCTACGGCGACGACCTGCGAGAAACTGTAAAGCGGGATGGACGAAGGCGACAGCGAGAACGTGGCGCTGCATGTTCCAGAGGCTTTAGGCTGCTCGAAGGCACCGATACTCGGCGGCGAGGATCTAGGCAATCCGAAATAATCCCGTGGAGTTCCGACGGGTGGCGTTTTCCCTGCTCCAATGAGAGGCGAACCGGAACTTGGCT
>JASHOO010000701.1 GCA_030041035.1 Bryobacteraceae bacterium
GGGCAGCCGCGCTCACGGCAGCAGCAGCTCCTTGACCCGCTCGAACTCCGCAAACATGCGCCGGCGGTAACTTTGGGCACGCATCACCAGCGACGCTCGCTGCAACTCCGGAGCATTCGTGGTTCTCGCGGCCACGTCGCCCAGCGTGACGCCATGATTTCGGACGGCGTTTTCGAGATCTGGCAGCCGGTAATCCAGGTGAATCACGGCTGGCTGGAACACCTTTTGGAACTGCAGAGCCTGATCACTCTGGCGCCAATACGTGAAATCAGCATGCTCCGTGGTGCTGTTTTCGACGATCAGGTATTCCACGCGATTCTGAAGGCGCGACGCCCAAGCAAGAACGCTTTCCACGCTCGCAGGATCGGACGTCACGACCCCGATCGCCGTGAAGACTATTCCGGCATCGGACACGTCAGGGTACATCGCTTCGAACCAGTCGTAGGTGATTTGACCCGCTCCAGCGCCCATATCGGCGAGAATAACCGGCGGGCCGTCTGCTAGTTGATCGACAAAAGAATCCAGCCCGGCAGGCGTATGGATATTGACCTTCGGGACGCTGCCGCCAAAGAAATGCGTCAGTGATCCGCGCGCCTTGTTCTCCATGTCGAGATCCAGCAGCTTTACGGGGATGTCATTCGCGGCGAACCATTCGGCCAGGCCCGACATTACACTGGTCTTACCAACACCGCCCTTACCGCCCATCGACAGGATCACCCTCTTCTGAGCCGCAAGGGCCAACAAATCCCCGACGAAATGCTTCGGCTGGCTATCGTTCTGTACGGTAGTGCTCATATTCGACCTCCTAAACTTCGCCGTAGACGAGGGAAAGTTCCTGCAGCACGGGCTGCAGCTCTGGCAGCGCGAACGCCTTGGAAGACAATTCGCCGAGGTGCTGCCAATCCTCGTCTGAAAGTACGACTGTGACTCCGTCAATTCTTCTGCGGAAATGGAATCGCATCCCTCGGTCGGGCAGCACTGGGTCCGTAAAACCGTGAAAGTGTTTGCCCTCCCACGTTCCTCCGGGCACGAGATGTCTCAGCATCGACCGGAATTCCTGAATCTGAGGATATGGACTCATCGGATAGAGGAGGCCCTTTTCGGGCAAGTCAAGCAGCACACTGATATCCCCTTTCGCATTCACGTGGCCGGAAAGGAATAGGCTGCCGGCCGCAAGGCGGGGAAAAAGCGGAGTTACGAAATCAAGCTCCTCGCGCCTAGCGCGTGCTGGCCGCCTCTCTCGTATCCAGTGCCCTCGCGTCGCCAATCGAAGCAGCTGGGGCATGTACGGCATCAACTTTTCGCTCAGCGCCACGATGTTCGGCAATGTCTCATCCCTCAGTGCCACGTAGAAATTCCGCCCGGCGAAAACGGGTTTCGGTGTATTCGTGCGCGTTCGTAATTCTTGAATCAAACTCTGGACGGTCTGGGGAACAACATCTGGATCGATGCGGCGTTCGTTCAGGGCCGCATCGTAGTACGGCATCAAATTGCCCAGGTAGTAACGGTCCAACTCTATTCCACGGTCAGCACGGAGAGACCGCACCGCAAGAGTGGCTCCCAACAGCGAGGCGAAGGATTCGGGTAGTGGCAGGTCCAGACTCTCGGACGTCTCCTCGCAGCCGATCTGAATGTATTGCGCGAGGAATATCCACTCGGCCCGCGATAAGTGCTGGTGGTGCTTCCACTTGCCGCAAATGTTGGCCAGCGATTCCGTGGCATCCTTTTGGAGATCTGCCACTTCCAGGCGAAAATCCAACCGCTCATCCTTGGCAGACTCAAGCAGTAATTTCGCGACGTCCGAGGTTGAGATAAACTCGTCTCGCCCGTTTGAAATCACCTGCTTAGCGCGCTCTAGATACTCGCGGAGGGTTTCCGAGATGCGGATTGAGAGCGTCTGCTGTTGCGGCTTCATTGGCTCCCCAACATCATGTCATACAAGGAATAATGCTGCAAGAATAAAATTGCAAATTTTATTTACAAACAAATTGGTCTGGGCCATAATCGAGTAACTTGGCCATGTCCTCGTTGCTCCGCCTACCCGTCGTTACCCCGAGTGGGAATGACTTGGAACTCGAGGCTCCCGTCGATGTGAAGACGGCCGCTCGTTTTCTGGGCATCAGTCCGTCGCTGGTCTATGCTTATGTTGAGCGGAAGCAGATTCCCCATTTTCGGATGATGGGCCGTGCGATTCGTTTCCGGCTATCGGAACTGGCCGCATGGCGCCAACAATTTCACGTCAATGGAGGAATCAATGGCTAAGAGAGGGCGACCGCAAAGAAACGGCGGCGCCGTTTACAAGAGGGAGAATTCAGAGTTTTGGCAGGTCCGCTATAAGGACCAGAAAGGAGCGATCGTACGAGAGTCGGCGGGCACATCGGACCGCCAGGAAGCCGAGCGGTTCCTTCGGGATCGTCTCGATGCACGAGACGACGGCAGACTGGCCACTGTTCTGACCAGCAAGCAACTCACATTCAACGAGTGCGCCGACTGGTTTCTGGAACGGCGTTCGAAGCCGCCATTTCGGAGTGCTGGCAACCACCAGCAGAATCTGAATGCTTTGAAGTTTCTCCGGCCCGCATTTGGCAACCTTGCGTTATCGGAGATCACTACCGAAGCGGTCGAGAACTACTTGGGGGAACGACTCCAGTCCGGGCGAAGGATACACACCAAGTTTGGAGTTCAGTTGCGCGGAAGAATCAAGCCTGCGACTGCCCATCAAGAATTCAGAATCTTGTCGCATATATTGAACGTAGCAGTCAAACAGAAACGGTTGGCCGCGAACCCCTGCCTGGCCGTCGAATTCCCGGTCTCATTGAGGAAGTCGACTCGGAAGCCACACTATATGTCGGCAACCGAGCAGGCGAAGATCGAGATCGTCGCACCAAGCTACCTGAGGAACATTGTGGTGATCGTTTCGGAACTGGGGCTGAGGTACAAAAAAGAACTCCTTCCAATGAAGAAGGAGCAGGTCGATCTCGAAAACGGAGTGGTGCACATTGCCGACTCCAAGACGGTGAACGGGATTGGAGACATGCCACTGACCGAAGCT
>JASHOO010000702.1 GCA_030041035.1 Bryobacteraceae bacterium
GAAGGCCAATGCCGTGGTTTCGGTGGACGGCTCAATTAAGGCAGGAGATGTGGGAACGATCACCATCGAGACCCGTTCGTACAGCTATACGGTGCAGTCAACCGACACGCTGGCTACGGTCACGCAGAACCTGGCGAATCTGGTGAACAAAGACCCGGCGGTGACGGCGGTTCCGGCGGGAGTGTTCACGCGCATCATTCTGACGGCCCGTGCGGCAGGCCAGGCAGGGGCGGGACTCGAGTTCAGCGCGTCGGTGAGCAGCGGGGCCGACCTGTTGTTGACGGCCATCGGCCTGGCGTCGGGAGCGTACACGGTATTGTGTTGCCCCGGCACGGGACCGGCGTTCGGCAAGACGCCCGCAGTGGCAGGGGAGACGGTCCTGATTTACGCTACCGGCCTGGGCTTACTGAACAGCCCGAACGACAATTACGCCACCGGTAGAAGATACGACGGAGGCGTGGGGCAGCCGGCTTCGTTCCTTTCGGCCCTTGCCGGGGGGAAGACCGCCAACGTTTTGCTGGCGACGCCATTAGTGGGCACCGTAGGAGTGTGGGAGGTGCTGTTGCAGCTGGATTCCGGGCTGACGACGGACAAGGACACAGAGCTTACGATTGCACAGGATATCTACGTGAGCAACGTGGTGCGGTTTCCGGTGGAGGCGCCTCCGCCACCGAATGCCCATTAGGGGGCCTGGGCCTATCGGCGGTTGTGCTTGGAGACGCCCGGGGTGGTGTCTGCGTCTGCGCCTCCGAGTTGAGCGAGCAGCGGGGTGAGAGCGTCGAAGGGGACCTCACGCGCGGCCGAATGGTTCTCTCCGGCGACGAAACCCACTTCCTTTCGCAGCACCTCTACTTCCTTTGGCGCGCGGACGCCGAGCTTGACCCGTGTGGGGCTGGTTTCAAGCACCTCGATTTCGATGTCGCCGGCGATGACGATGGATTCGCCGGCGCGCCTCCGGATTACAAGCACGTGGACACCTCCGACACCAGCCGATGGCGAGAGCTGTAGATCGAGTCATCGCGCACGGCCTGCACGGCAAGTCCGGTGGCGCGGTTGAGGACTACCGGGGCGAGCAGGTTGGCGGTCGGGATGCGGTCTTCACCCACGGCAACAATGACCCAGCAGCAGGCTTCGTCTTCCGGCAGGGGCTGGCGCTCGAGGCCGACGAGCGCGAGATCGTCGTGATTCATCTTCAGACGGTAATCGGGATCGACGGCGGCGATGGGGAGTGCGAGAAAGCACAGTTGCGGGTCTTCCAGGCTCTGCAAGAAGATCAACGGGCGGCGCGAGACCTCCTCGAGAGGCAGGAAACGGCGGCGGTGGGCAAAACCGGGCAGGCCGGCGGGGAAGGTGATGGCCGCCGGCGGGTCAAATGAGACGGTTCCAAAGTATCGGGTTTCACATTCTGGCATGGGAATCTTTTTCGGGCGGTAGGGCGGGTGTGGCAGCGGGGACGCCGGCCGCCCCAGCGGGCTCGGTGGCCAGTTGCTGGCGGCTGAGGATGACGATGTCCACGCGCCGGTTGCGCGAGCGGCCCTGTTCGGTGCCGTTGCTGGCAATGGGGATGGTTTCGGCATAGCCGGCGACGGCGAGGCGCTGGAGGGGCACCTGAAAGCGGTTGTTCAGCAGGTCGAGCACGGCAATGGCGCGCGCGGCCGACAGGTCCCAGTTGCTGCGGAAGCGGGTGGTGTGGATGGGCATGGCGTCGGTGTGCCCCTCCAGGCGAACCGGGTTGGGCAACTGGCGGATGGCGGTGGCGACTTTTTCCAGGCTGGGGTAGGTGGCGGGGTCGATAGCGTCCTCTCCCGAGGGAAAGAACGTGGCTTGCTGGAGGCTGATGACCAGTCCGCGGCCTTCGAGAGTGACGCGCATCTTGCCGCTCGAGATCTCCTGGCTGAGATGGGTCTGGAGGTAGTTGAGGGAGGGAAGCAGTTCGGCCGCCTGCGCGCCTGCTGACGGTGGGGGTTCAGGATCGGGCTTGAGATTTTTCAGACCGCCCGCGAAATCGGCCGGATTGGCCCTGCGGTTGCGCTGCGTGGCGCCATTCTCGAGCGCCTCGGTCACGGCTTGGGCGACGCGTTTAATCTTGGCGCGATCGGCTTGCGAGGACGCGAACATCACCACGAAGAACGCGAACATGAGGGTGATGAAATCGGCGTAGGAGACCAGCCAGCGATCATGGTTGTCATGGCCGGCCGGGATGCGCCTACGCGGCATGCGAGTCCTTATCCCGGCGCGAGGTGACGCGTTTGGGAGCCGGGGGAGCGGCCGACTGGCTGTCGCGCGCATAGGCCTCGAGCTTGGTCCGGATCAGCTTTGGGTTCAGACCTTCGACGATGGCCACGACGCCTTCGAGCATGAGCTCTTTGACCTGCGTGCCGCGGCGCAGGCGCGCGCGCAGCTTGTTGGCGGCAGGCAGAAAGAAGAGGTTAGCCGAGCCCACGCCGTAGACCGTGGCCACGAACGCCACGGCGATGCCGCGCCCCACCTCGTCGATGTTCTCCAGATGCTTCATCACCTGGATCAGGCCCAGCACGGCGCCGATGATGCCTATGGTAGGCGCGTAACCGCCGGCGGATTCGTAGACGCGCGCCTCGGCTTCGGCGCGGAGCTCGTCCATGGTGATCTCCAGGTCCATCATGCGGCGCAAAACGTCCAGGTCCGTGCCGTCCACTGCGAGGCCGAGGGCTTTGCGCAGAAAATGGTCGGGAACGTTTTCGGCGTCCTGCTCGAGCGAGACGATGCCGTGCTTGCGCGCTTTAGCGGCGAAGCTGATGATCTCTTCGATGGCCTCGTGCGGTTGCGGCACGCGCTCGACGAAAACGTGATTGAGCTTGCGGACGGCGCGCACCAGCACGGGGAAGGGTGTGGTGACCATGACCGCTCCGAAGGTGCCGCCGAAAACGATGCATGCCGCGGTGACTTGAGCGACGTCTTTGATCCTGCCGCCTTCGAGCAGCAGGCCGCCCAAAACACCTCCCAGCGCGATCGCCAGGCCGCCGATCGTGGCGAAGTCGGGCCGGGAAACAACCGGCCGTACCTCGACGGGCTTCGGTTTGGGCATCTCGGCCATGATCTAGACGGGTTCCGGCCCGGGTTGGAGTTCCGGCGGCTCCGGCGGGGAGAACGGGCAGTTTAGAATGCCGCGGAAAATCGAGCGCCGGAAGGCAATCACTCGCTCGACCACTTCCGCCGCCGGTTCGAGCACGATCAGCTTCTGGCCACTCGTCAGGGTAATGACGGTGTCGGGAGTAATCTCAATGTGTTCAATTAGATCCGAGTTCAAAACCAGCGGAGCGCGGTTCAGGCGGGTGAGCTGGATCATGGACTGCCTTCACCACCGTTATCGGCAGGGCGAAGCGGGAAGTTTATAGGACTCGAGGGCGCCGCGGGCTACCCCGGCGGGCATAGCCTGGCACGGGCGAAATGAGAGAATATCGGCAGGATGCGCGGAAACGGGAGGCCTTTCTCGCGGCGGCAACTGCTGGCCGGAGCTGCGGCTGTAGTATGGCCGGGACTCAGCCCGTTGCCGGCTCTGCCTGCGCGGCGCGTGGATGGCCTGATTTTCGAAGAGGTGCCGCCCGCGGTGAGCGGCATCACCTGGGTCCACGAGAACGCCATGTCCCCGGAACGCTATCTGCCGGAAACGCTCGGTCCGGGCTGCGCCTTCTTCGACTATGACAACGACGGCTGGATGGACATTTACCTGGTGAACAGCGGGCCGTCGGATTTCTACACGCCGCAGAAGAGTCTCCGCAACGCACTTTACAAAAACAATCGCGACGGCACCTTCACCGATGTGACCGACAAGGCGGGCGTAGCCGGCGGAACCACGTTCGGCCAGGGCGTGGCGGTGGGCGATTACGACAATGACGGCTACCCCGATCTGTTCGTGACGGCTTACGGCCGCTGCCTTCTGTATCACAACAACGGCAACGGGACGTTCACGGACGTGACCGATAAAGCCGGCCTGGCGCTGCCCGGCTGGACAACCAGCGCGGTCTGGTTCGATTACGACAATG
>JASHOO010000703.1 GCA_030041035.1 Bryobacteraceae bacterium
GCGGTGGCGCCGGCGGACCTGGAGCGGGCTCGGGACCTGGAGGATCGCGCGACGCTCGAGCGCAGTCTCACAGAGCTTTCAAGCGAAGCCGCGAAGGCGCCGGACAACCCCGAGGCGCATTACCGGCTGGCATTAGCAGCGTCTTACTTGGCCGAAATCTCGCTCGAGCTGGGAGATAAAAGCGGCGCAGAGAACGCGGCCAAGACCGGCATTCCTGGCGCAGAGCACGCGGTGGCGCTGAGGCCGGAGAACGCCGAGTATCATCGCCTGCTCGGCACGTTGTGCGGGCAGGTGATTCCAGCCAATGTGCTCGCCGGGATGGGGTATGGAAGTCGCGCGCAGGCGGAGATCGACAGGGCGATTGCGCTCGATCCGAAATCGTCCGGGGCGTATCTGGCGCGGGGCATCGGCAATTACTACAAGCCATCCATGCTGGGCGGCGGGCCGGAGGTGGCGGTTCCCGATATTCGCCGGGCCATCGAACTGGACCCCAAATCAGCGGAGGCGTATCTGTGGCTGGGGCTGGCGCTGCGCAAGCTGCATCAGAATGCAGCAGCGCGCGAGGCGTTTGCGAGATCGCTCGAGCTGAAGCCCCGGCGCATCTGGACTAAGCAGCAGTTGGACAAGACGCCGGCCAAATGAGACAGTTGTGGGTCGGCGCAGCCATCGTCGGGATGACGCTGGTCAATTTCTTTCAATTCCCCGGGCACACGTGGTTGCAGCAGGACAGCCAGATTTACGCACCGATCCTGGAGCACATGTGGGATCCGGGCGTGCTGCAGAAAGACCTCGTCGCCGAGCACCCGCACGTGGCCTTCACGCTTTATGACGAGACTGCAATCGCGCTACGACGAGTGACCGGCCTTGATTTTCAATACGTGCTTCAGGCGGAGCAGTTCGTCACGCGCGCGCTGGGAATCTGGGGCGCATACCTGATGGCGACCGCACTGGGCCTTTCCGACCTGCCGGCGCTACTGGCGGCGTCGGTTTTCTCGCTGGGCGCGTTCATCGCCGGACCATCCGTTCTGGTATTTGAGTACGAGCCGACGCCGCGCGCCTTTGCGGTGCCGCTGTTGTTTCTGGCGATGGGTCTGGCCGGGCATGACAGATTTACCGGCGCCGGAATCGCGGCCTCGGCGGCGTTTCTCATGCATCCGCCGACCACGGCTTCCTTTTGGATGGTGTTTCTGGCACTGGCTGTTTGGCCGCCCGAGCGGCGGAAACTGGCGGCGATATGGATATTCGTGGCGGCGGCATGCCTGCTTTTCGCAGCCTCGCGCTTCCAAGCCGCGAGCGCCCATGCGCAAGGATTATTTTCCAGAATCGACGCACACCAGGAGCAATTACAGCGGTTTCGAGCGAGCTACGACTGGGTGTCGATGTGGTGGCAGCCGCGGATGCTCCACTACTTGATCCTGTATGCCGCAACCGGGCTGGCTTCGTGGCGGCTGTGGAAGAGCACGCCGCGAACACTCCGGTTCTTTTTCGTGGGCCTGCCGCTGATCGGCATGGCCAGCGTACCCGCTTCGTACCTGCTTCTCGAAAAACTGCACTGGGCGCTCATTCCCGAGTTTCAGCCGGCACGGGCACTGCTTTTTGTGACGGCGTTCGCCATGTTTCTAGGCGTTACGGCGGCATGCCACGCGGTGGCGAAGGGGCGTTACCCGGAGGCGATGGCCTGGCTGGCGTTGGCCCTCCTGCCGCCCGTGAACACCGAGATTGCCTGGCCCTCCTGGAATCGCGTGGGAGTGATCATCGTACTGGCTGTGCTCACAGTGGCGGCGATCCGCGTGATGCAATCCGGCCCGCGCTGGGCGCGAATTTCGGCACTGGCCGTGATTCTCGTGCCACCCTTCTTAATTCCCACCTGGGGCAAGGTCGAAAACTACCCGGCGCTGCACACCCCCGAGTTGGAGCAGCTTGCGCGCTGGGCCCAGACCTCAACGCCGCAAGATGCTGTCTTTCTGTTTGCCGACGCCGGCCAGGATGTTGCACCCGGCATCTTTCGGGCCGAAGCCGTGCGTGCAGTCTACGTGGACTGGAAATCGGGCGGGCAAGTCAACTTCTTCAGAGATCTGGGTGAAGAGTGGTGGTCGCGCTGGCAACAAACCCTGGCTCAGCCGTTCGAACCGCACGATGTGGCGCGTTATCGTGCGCTTGGGATTGACTACATCATCGTTGACCCCAAGAACCGCCTGCCGGATGCAGTGCCGGTGTTCGAAAATGCGCGCTACGCGGTTTACAAACTTTAGGCTGGTTCGTTACTGGATTGCTACCGGCACTTCGGTGGTGAATCCGCCGATGTTGAGCACGAGCGGTACTGCCGGTCCGGTGACGGCGGCCGGCAACTGGACCTCGATTTCCATCATGCCGGCAATGACGTTGGGCTCGGCACCATAGTACAGCAGATTGGCGTTGACGCCGGCCACGGTCACAGTGACGGACAGTACCGGCCTGGGATACGGATGGGAGGTCACAATCTCGCCGTCCACGCCCGGCGGGATGGTCTGGCCGGCACCTGTGGCATAAAGCACGATGACCGATCCTCGCGGTGCCGGGTTGGCAGTTGAGTTGGTTTTGGAATTCGGATTCATTACCTTGAAGATGCCCGGGGATGCAGGCGTCACCGGCAAGGACTGCGGACTGGTCTCGGCGCCAGCCGCCTCTACCTCCATGACGGTAGACGTTTGTCCCGCGATCTCATACGGCGTCACCAGGTTGATTTCGGTGGCACTTGTAAGGAGCATCGGCGCTGCGTAGCCGTCAAACGTGACGCGAGTGCCGGCGGTGAAACCCGAGCCGACGAGCGTCACCACCTCCCCCGGTGAAATCGCACCGGTTGCGTCACTCGCCGCGTTCTCCACGGCGGTGACCACCAGTCCTCCCGCCGGAACGCTTGCCTGCGCTGAATCCGGCTGCACCATGAGCGAGGATTCATTCACGGCCTCAAAGTCCGTTCCCTGGAGCTGCGCGAGCTGGTGCATCACATCGTTATTCCAACGATCGTCTGTCGCGCCGGAGATATACCAGGACGAGCCATTGTCGGCCAGGATCATGCCGTACTTCTGCAGGGCGCGCAGAATCACCTGCACGGGCTGGGCAAAACCGGAGATATCAAAGCTCGCCTTCAGCCGGAATCGCTGGCCCATGGGCGGGTAGCTGGAGCCGCTGAGATCCGACGCCTCGTGACGCGCCGGCCAGATGTAGGTGTTGCGGGTTTGCGGAGCGGTGAAACGCACAGC
>JASHOO010000704.1 GCA_030041035.1 Bryobacteraceae bacterium
ATCCACGCAGGTAGCGTCGATGGTTTGCATGGTTTTGAAGACATCGGCAATGTTCTGTGGCTTTATCTGGACGGCCGCGAGGATGGCACGGTCGTAGGGAAACATGGCCGCCCATTATACCGGGGTTTAATGACAAAAGTGCACAACTGCCGTGGGGGTGCACTGCGGACTAATATTCGTTTCAAGTGACAAAGAACCTGCCCGAATAAGCCCGGAAAATTTGCCAAGCCCCGAAACGCTTGATGTCTTCCCAACCAAGAGGTAAGGTCTGGATGGCTTCCGATAATGCAGAGGGTTTTAACCAGGGTGCCTAGACATCGGGAATTCGGTGCAAGTGGAGATCTGCACGGCACCCTGGTTAAAAGCCTAATGTGCTAAGCCGCAGGAGGAGCCCTCAAGCTATGTGTTTTGAAAGGCCGCAGAGGAATGCGGTGGCTCCGGCAATGTACGAGGGATCATCGATTGGGGATGAAATTTGATACGAAAACGGCCAGGATTTTCGCTGCCGGGAATCGAAATGGTCCGGCGTGGAAGGCTGGAAGTGGCATGTGGACGAGCAAGAGGGCCAAGACTGAGGCACACGGATGCCGAAGGGCTGGCGTTAGTTGCAGAGTGGGGATCAAACATGGAAGTAAGCCCCGCTCATGAGGTGTTCGAGATTGCGGCAAGCCTGGCCACGGGAAGGACGGCGATACGCACCATCGTGCCACGGTTGCATTTTGGGCACTGGAGCGGATCGATCCCAGTGAGTTGCTGGCAGCGGGCCCGGTAGTTGTGAGTCGGTTGTGGGACGGGCGGGAGCATAGCCAATAGTTCTCGGCAGCGGGCCAGGTGTTCGGCGCGATGACGATTGCCGAGAAGGCCGTAGTGGCGAATGCGCTGAAACGAGCTCGGAAGAACATGCAGCAGGAAGCGCTTCAAGAATTCGTCCGCCGATACGGTCATCAGCTTCTGCTGCTGCTCGTGCTTATAGTCCTTGTAGGCGAAGGTTACCTTACCGTCTTTCAGTTCCGTCAGCCGGTTGTTGGAGATGGCCACCCTGTGGGTATAACGACCCAGGTAATCGAGGACTCGGTCTGGGCCACCGAATGGCGCCTTGGCATAGACCACCCAATCGTTATCCCGCAGTGGCGCCAGATAGCGGGCAAAGCTCTGGGGATCTGACAGGGGCTGCAGTTCGCCGCAGAAATGTAGTTTTCCTGTCGCGTAGGCTTGCTCCAAATAGCGCAAATAGAGTTTTCGAAAGCGACGCGACAGAACCTCCACGGGCAAGAAGAAGCCTGGACGGCAGGCCACCCAACGGCTGCCGTCCAGGGAGATGCCACCACCAGGCACGACACAATGCAAATGGGGATGAAAATTGAGGGTCTGTCCCCACGAATGCAGGATGCAGAAAAAGCCGATCTGCGCTCCCAGGTATTGCGGATCTGCTGCCACCGACTGCAGGGTATCGGCCGTGGCTCGGAACAATAGATCGTACATCTGGCGTTTGTTTTGGAGAGCCAGAGCGGCCAGTTCTGCCGGCAGGGTAAACACCACGTGGAAGTACTCACAATCTAACAACTCTGCCTGTCTTTTCTCTAGCCATTTGGCCCTGGCTAAGGACTGGCACTTGGGACAATGGCGGTCCGCACACGAGTTGTATGCGTTGCGTTCATGGCCGCATTGATCGCAGCGCTCCAGATGGCCACCCAGCGCGGCTGTGCGGCAGCGTTCGATGGCATGCAATACACGCTTTTGTCCCGCAGACAGAGACTTGGCATGCGCTTGGCGAAACGTCTCGCCATGAGCGCGCACTATGTCAGCGACTTCCAGCGCAGGCCGCACGAAAACGCGCGCCTACTGTTGGGGATCCTGGATGGGGTAAGGGAGTAAATCCAACGGACTGGTGACGGCGCAGACTGTTGCGGTGGTCAGATACAGGTAGCGGGCGGTGGTGGCCAAACTGCGGTGACCCAGCAAGAGCTGGATTTTGCGGAGATCCGTTCCCGCCTCTAACAGATGGACGGCGAAAGAATGTCTCAGACAATGGGGACTGGGCTTCTTGGTCAGGCCGGCACGCCGGGCAGCCAGGGTTACGGCTTGGCCGACAGCCTCTCGGCCCAGCGGTTGCTCCGGATTCTGTCCTGGGAAAAACCATTCCCGCGGCCGAACCTTGCGCCAATAGGTGCGTAACAGTTCCAGCAGTTTGGGGGAGAGTGGTACGTCACGATCCCGGTTCCCCTTGCTTTGCTCAATGCGAATCATCCTGCGCTGGCTGTCAATGTGGCGCATCCGTAGATGCACGGCCTCGCTGACACGCATGCCGGTGCCGTACATGATGCTAAAGATGACGCGGTGGGTAAAGGACGGAGCCGCTTCCAAAAACTGCAGCACTTCTGTCGGGCTGAGGATCACCGGCAGATAGTGTTCCTTGCGGGGCATGGGGAGCATTTCGATGAAGCGATCCCGCTGCAGAGTGACGCCGTAGAGAAACCGCAACGCGGTCGTCGCCACCAACCGGCTGTTCACGGACACCTTTCTGTCCTGGGCCAAATAGAGTTGGTATTCCCGAATATCTTCGCGGCTTAACTGCTCTGGGGGCTTGCGAAAATACCGGGCGAGGTAGTGGACCTGCTTGAGGTAGCACAACATGGTGTTGGGTGCCAAGTTGCGCACCGTCATGTCGTCGATCATCCGCTGGCGCAAGGCAGAAACTTTGCCTGCGGGCGGGATAGAGTATGCGGAAGGTCTTCTGTTGCTCATAGCGAGCAACGGTAATAGAAAATGCCATCGAACACCAAGTTGGCGACAGCAGTATTCAGCTCAGTAAAGGACCTGCAGGTCGTGGCAACCGAACTCCACGGCGCGGGTTAGTACATTGGTTATTAACGCTTCCTTCTCTGCGTTTTCAGACCCTTATTCCTGACACTCGAACGCCGTTTCCGGCCAATGTCCGAGGGTCTAACGATCCGCCCAGAGCCCGCAGTCGTCCACATCCCCGGTTTGGGCGTTATACAACCAAGTGCGCCTCGCCCGTCCCGAAAAGGGTCCTTTGCGCGCGGTGCTGCACTTGCGAACTCGCCGCCGTTGCTTGGCCTGCGTTCAGTTGATGATTTCGCCACGCTCGTCTGTCCGTAGTGCTGTCAGTCGCTTTTTCCACACCTCTAGTGCTTCGGGTGTCAATCTGGTCCAATGCGTGATTTCGCCAATGACCTTGAGCGGCATCCTGCTGCGAAACGACCGAGTGGGATTACCGGGGAATTTCTTGTCCGTCACGTTCGGGTCGTTTTCGAATGCTCCGGTTGGTTCTACGACATAAACGCGCGGGACCACATCACCTTCGGCGAGTTCCGCCGCGATTTCGGCAGCGAGTCCGGCCCCATCGACAAGGGCAGTGAAGTAGATGTGGTTCATCACCACTTCTGGACGATAGTTTGACCGGAATCCTGCTGTGAGTAAGTCACCAGCGCTCAGATCC
>JASHOO010000705.1 GCA_030041035.1 Bryobacteraceae bacterium
GGCGGCACATTCATGTGGGCGCTGGACGAAGACTACGACGGCACCAGCCAGGATCTGCTCGACGCCATGTACAGCGCAACCCTGGCCGGCGCCGGTTCCGCTGCGCCTATGGTCCCTTAAGCCGACGCCTCCCCGTCCCGTGCCCGGGAAAATACGGCCTCGCCCCTTGTGGCCGCCGCCCCTGCCGCCGTATGATACCATTCCGTCCATTTGGAGGAATGAATGATGAGGACTGTTCTGCTTGCCTTGCTATTGTCTGGCGTCGTCTTAGCCCAGTCGCACAAGCCCAATATCAATACCGAAACGCCCGAGGGCCAGGCGCTCCAGCAGATCGGCCAGGAATCCGACGACGCCAAAAAGCTGGCCGGGTTCGAAAAGTTCGTCCAGGATTACCCCAAGAGTGAAAACCTCGCCTGGGTCTACGAGCAGATGGTGCCCCTCTACGCCAAGGCCAACCAGCCCGACAAGGCCGTCGACGCCGGCGACAAGCTGATCGCCCTCGACCCTGACGATCTCGAAGGCGCGCTCGCCACCCTCAAGGCCGCCGAAGCCAAGAAAGATCCCGACTGGGTCAAGAAATGGTCCGGTATCACTGGCCAGGCCGCGCAAAAGGCGCTGGCGGCAAAGAAGCCTGAAGATGAGGACGACGACGATTGGAAAAAGCATCTGGACTACGTCAAACAGGTAAACACCTATTCTGAGTACGCACTTGACGCCGCCGCATTGCAAACCACCGACCCCGCTAAGAAGCTCGATCTCATCGAAGCCCTCTACGATCGCAACCCACAAAGCCAGTACGTCACCCAGCTCATGCCCGCTGCCGCGCAGGTGCTCAATCAGATGAACAACCCCGACCGCTCCATCAGCTTCTCCGAAAAGATCCTGGCCAAGGATCCGAACAACGACGACATGCTGCTCATCGCCGCCAATGCCTACACTCAGAAAGGCAAGGATCCGGACAAGGTCGTCGCCTACTCCACCAAGCTGGCTGAGGTGATCGCGAGCAAGCCCAAGCCCGAAGGCGTGAGCGATGCCGATTGGGAGAACCACAAGAAAATCGTCGCCGGCCTCGCCCACTACTTCCCCGGCAAGGCGTACTACGGCGAAAAGAAATGGGGACCCGCCGATAAGGAACTGAGCGCCGCCCTGCCCGATGTGGAGAGCAATGCGGCGCTAAAACCCGAAGTGCTGTTTCTGTTGGGCGACGCCAATTTCCATCTGGAAAACGTCGCCGCGGCACTCAAATATTTTCAGGCCTGCGCCGCCATCAAGAGCCGCTACCAGGCCCAGGCCGCCAAGAACGTCACCGTGATCAAAAGCCAGTACCGCGCCGTCCGGTGAAGATAGGGGCCGCGCACGCCCGGCCCCCTGCGCCCACTCAGGCGTGGCGAACCGCTTCCATCGGGTCGATTCTGATCCACGGCCGTGCCGAAAGATAGGCGATCAGCAGCGACATCCCCATCATCGCCCCGCCTACAGGAACCAACACCGTCCACTCCACGGCGCCGATTCCATAGAGCTGGTCCTGAAAGATAGCTGTGCCGCCTATGCCGGCGAGCGTGCCCAGCACAATCCCGCTGCCCGCAACCAGCATCGTCTGGCGCAAAACCAGCTTGAGCAGTTGCCCCGGCCGCGCTCCCAGCGCCACGCGAATCCCGAGTTCCTTCTTCCGCTCGCTCACGGAGTACGAAACCGCGCCGAACAAGCCGATGATCGCCAGCAACAGTCCCAGCGCACTCAGGATCGCCACACATCCGGTGGCGATACGTTGCGTGAGCAGCGTCAAATCCATGAGCCGGTGAAAGGTAAACGGCTGAGCCAGGTTTCTCAGCCCCAGGCCGCTCAGCGCCTGCGCCATCGGTTTGACCCAAAGGCTCGGGTCACCCTTGGTCCTGGCGACTACGTCCACCCCGCCTTGATAATTCTGGCTGAGGGCATAGTACAGGAATGACATCGGCGCCTCATCGATGTTCCGATATTTGCTGTTTGCCGCCACTCCCACCACCGTGAACTTGCGCCCCGGGTTGCCTGCCATGATCGTTTGGCCCAGCGGATCCTTCCCCGGCCAAAACGTATCCGCCATGTTGCGGTTGATCACCGCGACCGGCGGGCTGTTTTCGCGATCGCCGGAATCAAACGTCCGGCCGGAAACAATCGGGATGCCCAAGGTTGCGAAGTAATCCGCGTCCACCACGGTATGCGCCAAAGACACCGTCTGCACTTCGTTGGGAAGTTGCACCGGAACCTGGCTGTATCCGAGCAGCGGCAGATCCTGCGCGAGCGATACCGCTTCCACTCCCGGCAGCGCCGAAATCGCGATCCGCAGCCTCGCGTAAAGCTCCTTCCCGCGCGCCGCGTCGTAGCCTTCTTGCTCCGGATACACGGTGTCGGCCACGAGATTTCTTGCTGAGAAGCCCAGATCGGCGTGGCGCAGGTTGTACAGATTCCGCTGGCACAGGCCCATGCCCACCAGCACCACCGTGCATACCGCAACCTGCACGATCACCAGCACGTTCCTTCGCACACTTTTGCGCGTCCCGCCTACCACTATTTCGCCCGTTAGAATCTGGGCCAGACCCGGTGATGAGGCATAAAGCGCCGGCGCGAGTCCCGTCGCCAGGCTCGCAATGAGAATCAGCAGGCCCGTGAAAGCCATCACCGTAGCGTCCAGCCGGAGATTCAGCCCGAACGAGAATGTGCCCGCAAACGGGAGGTCGAGGGTCCATTCGGAAAACCGTGCAATCGCTGCCGCTGCCACGCCAAAACCCAGAACGCCGCTCGCCGCCGAGAGAACCGCGCTTTCCTTCAGGAACTCGCGGATCAGCCGCCCTCGCGGAGCGCCCAGCGCTAGCTTGATCGCGGCCTCCTGACGGCGCCCCACCGCAATCGCAAGCAGCAGATTCGCCACGTTGGCGCACGCGATGAGCAGCACCAGCAGTACCAGCGTCAACAGAATGGCGCCCATCATCTCCGCGGTAGGGATCAAATCCGGCGGCAGAAGGCTGGCACGCGTAACCACCGCCACCCGGCCCTTGTCTTCCTTCGGGTAAGCCGTGGCCAGTTGCCCCGAAAGCGCCGTCATCTCGGCCTCGGCCTCGCGCCGGTTGACTCCCGGTTTCAGCCGGCCCGTCAGAAACAGCCGCCGCACATCCCGCTGTGTCAACCATGCCCGGTCGTTATCCCCCTGCGTCAGCGGCGTGAACAGATCGCCATTGACCCCGAAGAACGACCCCGTGAACTCCCTGGGCGCAACACCGATGATGGTGTTCTTCACCACCACTTTGCCCACGATGTGCGCGTCTGAGCCCAGCCGCTTCCAGCACGAATACGTCATGACGGCGATCTGGGCATTCTTCTCGTCGTCGCCAGGCGCGAAAAACCGTCCGAGGTACGGCCGGAGTCCCAGCACGGCAAAGTAATTCTCCGAAACGGGCCTCGTGAGCACCTCGATCTTGGTGCCGTTAGCGTCGAAGTCCGCGGCGACATTCAGCGCATTGGGCGCGGCCGCTACGTCCGAGAAGACGTGATTGCGTTCGCGAAAGTATTGGTAATCCGGATAAGAGATTTGCTCGATCGGGTTGCCGGGCGCCCGCCCGTAGATTGTGACCAGCCGCTCCGGCTGTGGAGCGGAGGGCGGCAGCACCAGTATGGTGTTCGTGACACTAAGACCGACCACCCCCAGAGCGATGGCTATGGCAAGCGAAATAACCGCAATGGTGGCGAGCCTCCACTGCCGGTGCAACGCGCGAAAACCCGGGATCATGCGGGCTCAGCCGAGCACGCCGGTGGCCACGTCAAGGCTTATCTGAATCAGGCCGCTACCCCGGAAACTCGGTGAGTTTCCTTCACGCCTGTGGCGGCCGGAGCACGCTAAATGTGTCGACTCTAATCCCCGCTGCGCTTTGCCGTGAATTCCGCGGCTTGACCCTCTCCGCCTTCGCGCTGCCGCGTGAATTTGATCGTATCACCCGAAATCGTTCCCTTGTAGAGGATCTTCATCGAGTTGCCGTTGAATTCCATGGTCTGCGAAAACGAGATATTGTCGCCGTCAATCTTCCCTTCGGAAATCGGCATGTCGCCGTTGCGGCCGCTCACCGTCCCCGTCAGCGTATTGCCATCCGCCTTCAGATTGAAGGTCGTTTCCCGCGTCTGGCCGCCGCGGCCGGGCACCTGGGCCACCCATTTGCCGGTTACATCCGCTGCAAAGGCCGTACCAGCCGCCAGCAGCAGAAACAGGATTGTGCACGTGAAACGTGAGTTTTTCATGGCTGTAAAGGTACCACACCGCCGAAAAATGTTACACTCCCCACTGTTCGGCGCGTCTCTTCAACGGAAGGAGTTTGTCATGAATTGTACCCGACGCCTGGCTTCATTGGCGCTGGGAATCCTGGGGTTCGGGTCTTTTGCCTTTCCTCAGTATTACCCGGGCATGGGAAGGCCCGTCCCCGGCGCCGTTGGCGACGAGCCGCTGGCCACGTTCACGGGACCCGTTCAGGAGATCGACAAGAAAATGCTCCGCATCAAGGTCGAAGACTCCAATGTCTTGCAATTTGTCTGCGACCGCAAAACGCAGTTTCTGGACGGAGACAAGAAAATCAAGCCCACCGACATCAAGCCCGGCGACCAGGTCTTAGTCGAAAGCAAGCGCTTCCGCAATGGCGAACTGGAAGCCATCCACGTGCGTTTGCAACACCCGAAAACCTCCTGACGCGGCTTAACTGTCCTGTCGCTTCAGCGTGGGCCGGTCGTCCTGATCCGCCGGAGCCTTCTTGTCGTCGTCAGTGTCGATCGGGCCGCTCCCCGGACTGCGCCGCAGCTTCGGCCGGTTGGGGTCTTCCTTCTTGTCGAGCGGGCGGTTGTGCAGCATCGCCAGCCGCGCCTTGATGTCGTTAAACTCCGAGGTATTCACCACGTATTCCGGCTTGGCCTTCAGCAGGTTTGCGATGTTCTTCTGCGCCGCAACGATGCGGTCGTCGGTCGGAGGATGCGTCGAAAAGACCTTCGACATCGTACCCGGCTTCTTCCGTTCGAGCGTTTGAATCTTCTCGAAGAAATCCACAAAGCACGTCGGATCGTAGCCGGTCTTGTACATGTACTCGAGCCCGAGCTTATCCGCTTCCGATTCGAACGCGCGCGAGAACTTCAGAAAGCCCATCGGGATGGCCAGGCTCGCCCCCTGCATGGCGGCATAACCGGTCCAGCCGTACGGAATCGCGATCTCGGCGGCAATCATCGCAATCTGCGCAATCTGCGCCCGCGTCGCCTGCCGCGTGCCATGCCGCGCCGCCACATGCGCGATTTCGTGCGCCATCACGCCCGCCAGTTCGGCTTCGTTATCAGCCTTCAGAATCAGTCCCGAGTTTACAAAAAAGAAACCGCCCGGAAGAGCGAACGCATTCACCTCTTCTGAGTCCAGCACTTTGATCGTGAATGGGACTTTGGCGTCGGAATTGCGCACCAGGTTTTGGCCGATGCGGTTCACATATTCCGCGATCACCGGATCGTTGATCAGTTTGGCCTGCCGCTCGACCTCTTGAGCCAGCTGCCGGCCAATGGCAATCTCCTTCTCGAGCGAGTAGAAGTTTACCCCTCCGCTGACGTTGCGGTTGCCAATTTGATCCGGATCGTCCTCTGCATTTTTGCTGTCCGCAAACGAAGCCGGGATCAGGAGCGCTGCTGCGAGTGTAAACGTGCAGAGACGCCTCATGGGACTCCTTCCTTTTGTCTCCATTATATGCCTGGATGCACTTCCGGTGCCCATATAGTTGACTGTGTCGAGGTGAGTATGGTTTCTCTCGTAAGTGAATTATTTACAACAGGTCTTCGCGGCGCTGGAGCGTCGGCCGGTCATCACCATCCTGGCCGGTTTCGGCGCCGTCGATTTTGCCGCTGCCCGGCGCCCGTTTCAGGGTCGGCTGGTTGGGGTCTGAATCGAGTTTCCGTTGGCGGTGGATGGCGATGACGCGCGCGCGCATGTCGTTGAATTCAGAAGTATTAACTACATACTCGGGCTTCGGAGGCAGAATCTCGTTGATGTTCTTCTGGGTCACGGCAATGCGGTCCTCGGTCATCGGGTGGGTGGCGAAGATTTTTTCCACCGCTCCCGGCTTCGTCTTTTCAAGTGATTGGATCCGTTCGAAAATATCGATCGACGCATTCGGATCGTACCCCGCCTTGTACATGTACTCCAGGCCGAGCAGATCGGCTTCTTTTTCGAAGCCGCGGGAGAAGCTCAAAAAGGCCATTGGGATGCCGATTCCGGCCCCTTGCCGCGCTGCATAGCCCGTCCACCCGCCCAGCAGAATCAGCGGAATGGTCGCCAGATTGGCGATCAGTGCCCGCGTCTGCTGACGAGTGGTGTGCCGCGCCGCCGAGTGTCCGATTTCGTGCGCCATCGCGCCGGCCAGTTCCGCCTCGGTTTCGGCCAGGCGAATCAATCCGGTGTTCACAAAGATGTAACCACCCGGGAGGGTGAAGGCATTGACCGAATCGGAATCGATGATTTGAAAGGTGATAGGAATCTTGGCGTCGGAATTTCGCGCCAGGTTCTGCCCTACGCGGTTGATGTATTCACTCAGGATGGGGTCATCCACCATGCGCGACTGCTTTTGCACCTCCGTGGCAAGCTGCTTGCCCATCGCCATTTCCTGCTCGATGGAATAGAAATTGACACCACCGGCGACGTCGCGATCACCAATCTCGTCGGGATCTTTTTTCTTATCATCGGCCAATGAGAGGCTTGCGAACAAAGCCAGTAAGGTCAGCGGGCTGAGCCACCTGCGCATGGGAGCCTCCTGATTCAGGCTAGCATACGCGCTGCGCCGGCCTTCCGTTACAAGAAAGTTTTGCAAGTGCTCGAATAGGGCCGGGATATACTCAGGTTTGCGCTGGATTGCCCTTTTGTCGCTCCCGCTTTTCCCCGCCTTTGCCCAGGAAGCCCTGACGGTTTTGAACGCCGCCAGTCAAACCGGCAACGGCGCTGCGGCTCCGGGTTCGATGCTGGCGATTCAACTGATTCCACAGGTTGGCGAGCCGTTTCCAACCCTCGATCCAACAGCGCTAAATGTGACCATCCTGCCGAACGGCGCGAATTACTCGGAAGAATGCCAGATTGTCCCGGCGAGTGGAAACTTTGCGCAGTTTCTGAACCCGCTCGAAGTTCTGGCCGTGTTGCCCTCGACCCTACCGTTAGGGCCGGCGCAGTTGAGCCTTTACCATAGCGGACTGACCGTGACCGCGCCAGTCACGATCGTCGCCTCGAGTCTTGGGCTGTTTCCGTTGGGCTCAGGCTTCACGGTGCAGCAGGTTGGCAGTGGCCAGTCGCAGGGACCGAATCAGCTCACGCATCCGGCCCAGCCGGGGGATATGGTGACGCTATGGGGGACCGGATTGGGCTCGGCTAACCAAGTGACTGTGCTGCTGGGAGGTGTGCCGGTTACTGCGTCTTCGGAAGGACCGGTGCCGGGGATGCCGGGAATTGACCAGATCCAGTTCGTAGTTCCCGATGATCCAACGATCCCGGATGACTGCTACGTGGCGGTCGAGGCGCAAACGGCAGGCGCCACCAGCAACACGATTTCGATTTCCAAAACCAGCGACGGCAGCGCGTGCCAGAGCACGCTCGGCCTGACGGCTGCGGACCTGGCCACGCTCGATGGTGGTGGGATGGTGGGACTGGCACAGTTGTCGGTGTCGGGTGCCGTCGGGAGGCCTCTTTCGCGGACGCAGTTTTTATTAGCTAGTAGTGCCTCACCGGGTTTTGCGCGGATCGAGTCAGCAAGCTTCACGGCGTTGGGCGAGAACGCGGCGGGTGTGGGGGCAATCGCAGGGACGGCGGTCGCGGATGAGGCATTCTTCGGCTGCATGGCGGCGCCGCCGAGTCCCCTGACGGTTGAACTGGTTGGGATTCTCGGCAACGCGTACGACTTCGGGAGCCAGGTCACGCTCGAAGGTTCCGGCGGGACCCTGAACCTCACTTCGCCGGTTCCGGGCGGAATTCTCTTCGATGGCGAGCAAACCAGTCCAACAGTTTCCGACCCGAGCGAGCTTGCTCCGCAGCTCTTCACGCCGGGGAATTGGACGTTTTCGGGGAAGGGCGGAACCGGCTCCCAGGGATCACCGGCCGCGGCGCCGTTTTCAGTGCCACTGACGCTGCCATCGGAAATCATGGCCACGAACTTCGGCGCATTGCAGACTATCAACCGGCAGCAGGACCTGGTGGTGATGTGGGATCCCACAGGCTTCGGGGAGCACGATGTATTGACAGTCACGATGAACAATGCGGTACAGCCCGTGGTTTCGGCTTACTTCATCGAGACAGGAGTTCCCGTAACCATTTGCAAAGTTCCGGCCACGAACGGCCAAGCGACCATCCCCGCGGCGATGCTACAGGCTTTGACGCCGAGCAAAACGGCCGGAGCGCCGACGGCCTCGGTGAATCTTGTAGTCTCGCCGAGATCCGGCCCAACGCAGATTTTCTCGCTGCCGCTTACGAACGGCGGCACGCTGCATGGAGTGATGCAATTTACTTCGTCTGAGAATTGGCCGGTGACGGTGGAGTAGGAGGGCGCCATCAAGCAAGCGGATGGCGCCAGCGTAAACCCGGAAAACGGCTGTAATCGCGGTCGGCGGTAATCCACTCACTTCCGGATTCAATCGCCAGCGCTGCCAGATAGGCGTCGGAGACGAGGTTCCCCTTCGCCTTCGCGCTCCGGCAAAGCCTCGCAAAGATGTCCCAATGCCGTGGCCCGGGACCAACCGTCACGCAATTCGGCTGACTTCGCAATGCGCCGGCAAAGCGGAGCGCGGCTTCAGGTGGGCTGGGTGGATCAAATACCCTGGGGTGCGTTGCGATGCGGAGAAATCCGGAGAGAACCAGATCCGACATGCCAAATGGCTGATCGGAGTTGATGCAATCCTCGAGCCAACGCGCATAGGATTTGTGTTCAGGCGCCGTCTCGCGGAAGGCATAGACGAGTACATTGACGTCAATCAGCAACATCCCGGCCGTCCATCAAATCGAGCAGTGCTGAAGTGTCGTCAAGATCCACACCGGGTCGAAGCTTACCTCCCGGAAAGGTTGGCAGACGCACACGGCGGCGCTTCACTGGACGCTTCCGTCGCGCCAGCCTCTCGCGGAGAGCGTCTTCGATTAATGCAGTCAGCGTCTGGCCGGTCTCGACGGCGTACTTCTTGGCCTCGGCCAAAAGCGGGTCATTGAGGCGAACCGTGGTCCTCATACATCAAGACATATCGATTTGACATCAATATGTCAAGCGGCGATTGGCCCGCGTCAAATCCCTTTGCGCCAGTCTTTGTCGCTGTTGCTTTTGAGTTGAATCGTTAGCGAGCCGTCGGGGTTGAGGGGCTGGGCGCAGGCCCAACGGATGGGGTGACGGACGCCGGCCTTCGATTCGATTTCGCCGCGCAGGATGACTTTGCGGCCGTCCATGCCGGGAGGCAATACGAATGAGGCCTGCCGGACTCTGCCGGCGTGGGGATGGCCGGCATCGAGCGAGCCGCTCTGCCGAAAACTGCCGTCTTCGCTTTCGACCGTGATGCGCAGCACGCCGGGGATTCCGGCGACGCCATCGTTGGCGAACCCGAGAATCAATTCAGCGGTGCCGTAACGCTTGCGCTGCCAGATCCAGGACGGGCGCACGCGATAGCCCATGCGGCACTGCATGGCGCGGAAGCCGTTCGGGTAGCGGTCATTATAATGCGCGAGATTATCGGCTTCGGTCCATAACGACCAGTAGTTGGAGCCGATGTCGAGCACGTGCATCATGCAGTTTTCGCGCAGGTTGACGCCGGCGGCATCGACCTCGATGGTGTTGACGTTGTAGTCGCGATTCTCGCCGTCTTCGAGGATGGTGGCGAGCCACGGCGGGCGGTTTCCGAGTTCCTCGATCTGGACCGGCTCTTCGACGAGAATGCTGTCGGAGCGCAGCCAGCAGCCGGCGCGAACGGCGATATCCACGACCTCGCGATTGCCGACGTTGCTGATATCGGGCTGGGTGTTTACAGCGAGGGGCGTGCGCTTCCAGGTTTCGATTTGAAGTTTCGTCATGTGGACGAAAGTGCGCTCGGCGGTGAGGTAGTCGGGGAAGGGATTGGGGAGGTCGCTGGTGTGGCCTTCGCCCCAGAAACCGTACTGCATCAGGTCCATCCACTCGACGAGGGGGTTGGAATCGAACTCGGCGGCCATCAGCTCGTTCAGCTCGCGGAAGGCTTTTTGAAATTCGGGGTGGTCGTAGCGCGG
>JASHOO010000706.1 GCA_030041035.1 Bryobacteraceae bacterium
TTCGCAATGAGCCGGTGGCCGACTTTTCCGTGCCGGCCAACCGCCGCGCCATGGAGACCGCGCTCGAAGAGGTGCGCGCGAAGTTCGGCCACGAATACGACCTGCTCATCGGGGGCCAGCGCTTCCAGACCGCGGAGAAGTTGCGATCGGTAAATCCATCGCGTCCCGCCGAGGTGGTGGGGATTCATCAGAAGGCCACACCGGAGCTGGCTGCGCGCGCCGTAGAGGCGGCCCATGCATACTTTCCGGAGTGGAGCGCGACGAGCGCGGCGGATCGCGTCCGGAAGCTGGTGGCTGCCGCCCGTCTCATGCGCGAGCACAAGTTCGAGTTCGATGCCTGGCTGGTCTACGAAGCCGGGAAAACCTGGCCGGAAGCCGATGCCGACACCTCCGAAGCCATCGACTTCTGCGAGTACTACGCGCGCGAAATGCTGCGGCTCGGCGGTCCGCAGCCGGTGGTGCAGTTGCCTGGCGAAAAAGACGAGATGCGCTACCTGCCGCTGGGCGTGGGGATCGTGATTCCGCCGTGGAATTTTCCGCTGGCGATTCTCACCGGCATGACGGTGGCCGCGCTGGTGACCGGCAACACGGCCATCATCAAGCCTTCGAGTGAAACGCCGACGATAGCAGCGAAGTTTGCCGAACTGCTGCTCGAGGCCGGTTTTCCCGCGAAATCGTTCGCGTTTCTTCCGGGAAGCGGATCGGCCATCGGGGATCTGCTGGTCGGGCATCCCAAAACGCGTTTCGTCGCGTTTACGGGCTCGCGCGATGTGGGATTGCGCATCAATGAACTGGCGGCGAAAACGCAGCCCGGCCAGAAGTGGATCAAGCGCGTGATCGCGGAGATGGGCGGCAAGGACGCCATCATCGTGGACGCGGATGCCGATCTGGAGAAAGCCGTGGATGGCGTGGTGGCTTCCGCGTTCGGTTATCAAGGCCAGAAGTGCTCGGCGTGCTCGCGCGCGATTGTGGATGAGCGCGTCTACGACGAATTTCTCAGCCGGCTCAAGACCAAGGCGCAAGCGCTGACGGTCGGTGCGGCGGACAATCCGGCGAACTACCTGGGCCCGGTGATCAGCGACGGAGCGCGGCGCACGATTCTCGAATACATCAAAATCGGCAAAACGGAAGGCAAGCCGGTGGTGGGAGGCAGCGCAGCACCGGGCGACGGCTACTTCATTCAGCCGACCGTGATCGCCGACGTGCCTTCGACCGCGCGTATTTTTCAGGAAGAGATTTTCGGACCGGTGCTGGCCGTCACCAAGGCCAAGGGTTTTCAACACGCGCTCGAGCTGGCGAACGACTCGCAGTACGGCCTGACCGGAGCCGTGTTCTCCAACACGGCGGAGCACATTCGCGAGGCGCGTGAGCGGTTCTTTGTGGGCAACCTCTACTTCAATCGCAAGTGCACGGGCGCCATGGTAGGTGCGCACCCGTTCGGCGGGTTCAACATGTCGGGCACGGATTCGAAAGCCGGCGGTCCCGATTATCTGCTGCTGTTTCTCCAGGCCAAATCCATTGCCGAACGCGTCGCCTGACGCGTGAAGACTTCAAACGGCCCCCAGTAATACGGCTTGCGGAACGCGCCGCCTGTGCGCATCAGGCTGAGTTTCGCCAGGCGCAGAGCCGCAGCGGGATCCCGGCCCTCGCGCCATTGCCGGTAAAACTCCTTCATCAGGGGCGGCGCAGCGGCGTCATCCACGTTCCAGATGCCGGCCACGACGTTGTGCGCGCCGGCGTCGAGAAACGCCCACGAGAAGCCGACGAGGCCTTCGCCAGAATACGCTCGCGCGCCGGCGCTGCGGCAGGCGGAAATGGTCACCAATTCCGGGTCCAGCTGCAAAGCGGCAATTTCACTGGCATAGAGCTTATAGTCTCCGCCGTGCAGCGAAAGGATGATGGCGGAATTGAGCGGGCTTTCCTCGTTGGCGCTGGCGTGCGCGGCGAAATGAATGGCGGTGAAAGCACGCGGGTTGGCTTCGCGGAAACGACCGGGGTAAGCGTCGGCGCCGGAGTAGACAGCCCGGTTCGACTCGGCAAAACCCGCGGCGATTTCGCGAATTTCGCTTTTCAGATGGGGCAGGGGAGGAAACTCGGGATCGACAGCGAGCGGATCGCCGATGATCAACAGCCGCGGAGTTCGCGGCGATGGTGCGCCCGATGAGCGCAGAACGCCGAGCGACGGAGCCAACGCGATAGTGGCGTCTTCGATCCAGTAGTGCGGGCTGGGTCCATCGACCACCAACGTCTCCAGGTTCACCTCATGCAAGCGGCCATCGAGGACGATGATCACCTGCCGCGCCTGGCGGATCAGAGGCTCGACCGGGCCGAGCAGCATCTGGTACAACTGCCGCGCCGCGGTACCGCCGGAGGTGAGCGGATCTTCGAGATTTTCAATTGATGCGCGGTGCTGCTCGATCAACCTGTTGATGGCAGGCTCGGCGGGTAGAACAAACTGCGATACGCCTTTTGCCGTCACCGCCCAAAGATAGGATCGATTCGGCGCCAGCCAATAGGAAAGCAGCACGCAATGGGTTTCGCGCGCCAGGCGGACGGCGTCGAGTGCATGAAACGCGGGCAGCGCCGCGGTGCGGCCGTCGAGCTTCTGCATCAACAGCCGCGCGCGCGAAGACTCTGCCACATCGAGCGCCTTTTCTTTCCGGCCCTGCTCCGCCAGAAAGCCGACGTAATCCTGATAAAAACTGGTCTGGTAATTGCGGAACGTGATTTTTGAATTGTCGCGGCTCAGCGCCAGCCATTCGCGATCCAGCACCCCCACTGCGGCCGCGTATTCGTTCTGCGCGGCGGCGCGGTTACGCGTGCGCAACAACTCGGCCAGCCCCGAGTGCGCCTGCCACTCCACATTCGGCTGGTGCGTTTTTTGCGCGAGCTCGATCGCCCTATGCAGATCAGATTCCGCATCGCCCGCGCGTCCACGCGCCGTGGCGATCAGCCCGGCGTTGAGCTGCAAATAAGGAGCGAGGTCGTCGTCAGGCTTTCCGGCGAGCGCCAGCGAATTGCACTTCTCGGCTTCGTCCCACTTGGATTGATCGATGTAGGCTCGGGCGATATTGTTCAACCAGCGGGTGGCGTCGGCGCTGTTGCCGAGCCGCCGGGCGATGGCGAGCGCCTGCATGTAGTCGGAGGTCGCCTTGGCGTAATCCTCGCGAACATGGTGAATGGTGCCCATATCGCCGAGCCACAACTGCTGGTCGTCCGCCATCCGCAGCTTTTCCGCGAGCTGCTCAGCCTCGGAAAACAGATTCAGGGCGCGCTCGGAATCGCCCAGACGGAAGTAGCAAGCGCCCAGGTCACCGAGGCATCTTTCGTGGAGCAACGTGAAGGGAGCAGCCCGCGCCGTCTGGTCCGCCGCATCGAAAAACGGGAGCGCCGCATCGTAGCGGAACTGCCGCAACCGGATATAGCCGAGGTCGAGCGACGCATAAGCCATGAAGTATGGGTCATGCTGCGCTGTCGCCAGTTGGAGCGCGCGCCGGCAGGCCGCATCGGCTCCCTCGAAATCTCCGTCCAGATCGTAGACCAGCAGACCCCGTCGCAGCTCGATCCAGGCCAGCACCGGCTCTTTGTTACGAGAAGCCTGGTCGCGCGCCTCAGTCAGGAGCTTTCGTGCTTCCTCGGGCCGGCCGGACTGCCGCTCAAATTCGGCGCGGTCCATGAGCAGGCGGGCCACCAGGCCAGAGCTTTGCGAGGCTGCGCGGCCTGCGCTTTCGATCGCCGGCTCGGCATCGTTGGTACGGCCCAGCGCCAGCAGAACTTCCGCCTTCAGAAGCTCAAACTTCGCCCGCGATCTGGAATCATGTGCGCTCGAAGACCCGTGAATTCCGCTGTCCGCCTTCGCCAGAGCGGCTGAGAGATCACCTTGCCGCCAGGCCTGTTCCGCGGCTGAATAGAGTGCGTCGGGAGAAGGACGGCGGCCGCAGCCGTTCCAAAGGAGAATTGCGCAGACGAGTGCTGCCCCTACGGGCCGGACTTGCCGCCGAGGCTGAGACCGCCACCCCCGCCGGAGCCGGGATTGCCGAGCTCCAAGCTGACCAGTTGCATCCACTGCACCGTGTGCGCGGCCCGATGAGCGCTGGGGGGTAGCCACTTCCACTCCGCGAAAGTCACGATACCAAAGTCGGGAATGCGGATTCTACGCGTATCCGCGGAGACTTCAAGTTCCCCACAGGCGCTGGGCAGGCGTTTGCCGGGGGCTTCGGAAACCCCGACCGGCTCGATCTCCGGGCCCTCGCCCAGGAAGTACTTTTTCCGCTGCTCCTCGCTCAACTCAAACGCCTCAGGCAGCAGCAACTGCTTGCCCAGCTGAAACGGCTGGCCGCAGATTCTCAGGTTCCTGATGACCGGCGGAAGCGGCAGAATGCGAGGGTATTTGCTGGGTGTGGCGCCGTCGTACCATTCCTTCCGGTAAACCGCCATCATGCCGGCCTCGATCTCGTCCGCCACCAGCTTGTCCTTCACATTCAGATTCCTCAGGCCCGTTTTGGCGACCGCCGTATAGACTCCGCCGCTCTCCTGTTTGGTGGAAATGTGCACCCAACTGTGGGTGAAGGAGATTTCCTGGTGGCGGTGATCCCCGGTTTTTTCTTTGTGCTTAAACGGCGCACGGCCGTGGAAGGCCAAAGCGAATTCCGGGCCAAAGTCCTCGCCGCTGCCTTTGGTAAAGCGAAAATGAGCCGCCAACGCCTTGGTTTGAAAGGTGTAGTTCTGGAATTTGCTCGCGTTCTTCTTTTTGTCAGGCACGGTGACCTATTCTAACGTGAAATGGAGAAATTTCTGCGCCCGATTTCCTTCAAACTACCGGCCTGTTTCCCTGCCAATACGAGCGTATATTCTCCGGCTTCGAGCGGCACAACGGGTATCGCCAGTTGGAGTTCGGAAGATCCGCTGAACGGTGCAGCGAGTGTCCCCGCTGACCGCACGCTTCTCTTGGCGTCGAGGATTCTATATTCAAAGCTCTCGAACTGCTCCCCGGGCGTCAGGTCGAAGCGCACCCCAAAGAAACGAATGCCGGCCGGAAGCACCGCCGCGGGCTGGCTGCCGCGCGAACCCGCCGTAACCGCGAAGGTCGAATAGAACTGCGGCTCAATGCCCTCCGCCGCTCTCCGGAATTGCATCCACTCGAGGCCGAGCCCCGCGACGAGTGCCACGTTCAACGCAGCGGATGCTGCCAGCAGCCACGGAAACCGCCGGCCCGGCCGCCCCGCCGCGCGCTCCAGTTTCGCCTGCTCTCTGGCCCGCTCGTCTCGCAAAACGGCTTTGGCGTTGGCCGCGAAAATCGTGGCCGACCGGACCTCCTCCGCGCATGCCGGGCATTCGAAGAAATGCTCCTCGAACGCGGCTCGTTCCTCCGCCGGGAACTCTTCCAGGACGTAGCGCTCCGCCGCCTGGATCCGAATG
>JASHOO010000707.1 GCA_030041035.1 Bryobacteraceae bacterium
GCGCTCCTAACAGTTACAAACCGCACTGGTTGCTTGCGGAGGTGCTATGGACCGGCGGACAACTGAACAGCGCAAGCGCGGAGGCGGAGAAAGCGGTTTACCTGGATGGCGGCAAAAACCCGGAGGTGGCTCGCACATTGGCGCAGATTCGCGCGGCGGTTCAGAACTCCGTGCCCCGGCATTGATTCCGCCCGGCGCTTATTGCCATTGCGATAGGTAGCGCTACGGGCAATACTTAAGACAGCGCGTTACTTCGATTATGCGGCTCAGGTGGGTCATCTGCACGGTGGTTGGCTGCCTGGCGATACGGGCCAGGGCGGAGATCATTCGTTTCGATTCCGCGCCGCCGGGCTCGCTGCCCGCGGGCTGGACGGTAGTGACGACGCACACGGGTGCGACACCAAAGTGGGAGGTCCGCCAGGACGCGAGCGCCCCGAGCAGGCCTAACGTATTGGCCCAGGTCTCCTCCGATGGGACCGACGGCCGGTACCCGATGGCGATACTCAACAAGGCGAACTACCGGGACGGGGAACTGAGCGTGAAGTTCAAGACGGTGGCCGGGCGGACGGATCAGGCTGCCGGCATCGTGTGGCGCTACCGCGATCCAGACAATTACTACCTGGTGCGGGCCAATGCACTCGAGAACAACATCGTGATGTACCGGGTGCAAGACGGGCATTGGTATCCGCTGGCACCAAGAGGGAAGCCGGCGCACTCCTATGGAGTGCGGCACCGGATTCCGACCCACACCTGGAGCATCCTCAAGGTCAACTTCCGGAAATCCCGCTTCGAAGTCTATTTCGATCATCGCAAGGTGTTCGAAGCGGAAGACTCGACCTTCGCGGAGCCCGGCAAAGTGGGATTGTGGACCAAGGCCGACAGCGTCACCTATTTCGACGACTTTCAGTTTTCGGGCAAGTAAGCAGGGTGGACAGAACGGACCGACTGCTATTCTTGTCAGCCGGGTGGACAAAACGAAGCCGGCCGGTTTGAAATCACTGGATCGGCCGGCGGCTCCCGCGCATCCAACCAGAACGGGCGTGTGACTGGTGGGGGGGGGAGAAGAAAATGCAAAACGAGCGGAAACGGGAGTGGGGCATCGCGGTGCTGCGGATCGCCGCCGGCATCGTCTTTTTGGCCCATGGTGGCCAGAAACTGTTTGTGTTTGGCTTTGCCGGGGTGGAGGCGTCCTTCGCGCATCTGGGAATTCCCATGCCGGCGATTCTCGGGCCGTTCGTGACATTGTTGGAGTTTGTGGGGGGCATCGCGCTGGTTGCCGGTCTAATGACGCGGTGGGTGGCGATCCTGTTTGCGATCGAAATGGCGGTCGCGGTATTAAAAGTACATCTCGCTAACGGGTTCTTCCTGCCGCAGGGGTTCGAATTTGCGTTCACCATGTTCTCTCTAAGTGTGGCGCTGGCGCTGGCAGGGCCGGGGCCAGCCGCGCTGGACGGGTTCATCTTTAAAAGCGGAGCATAACGGATGGCCCAGGTCCTGGAATTCCTTCTGCGGCACGGCTATTGGGTGGTATTTGCGTTCGTGCTCGCGGAACAGATCGGTCTCCCACTACCATCCACGCCGGTTTTGCTGGCGGCGGGCGCACTGGCGGGGCTGGGACGGATCTCGTTCTGGCAAGCTTTCGTCCTGGGGATCACGGCGTCGCTAATGGCAGATTGCCTGTGGTATTGGCTGGGCCGCAGACGTGGTTACTCGGTGCTGAACCTGCTGTGCCGCATCGCTCTCGAGCCGGATTCCTGTGTGCGGCGGACGGAGAACGTGTTCTCGCGTTTCGGAGCGAGCGCGCTGGTGTTCGCCAAGTTCGTTCCCGGGTTGAGCACGGCCGCACCGCCGTTGGCCGGCCTGTTTCGCATGCGGCTTTGGGTTTTCCTCTTGAGCGACGGGGCGGGGGCGGCGCTGTGGGTGGGTGCTTTCAGCGGGCTCGGATATCTTCTACGCGAACAGCTTGAGGTAGCGGCGGAATACGCACTGGGCTTCGGCCGCTGGCTGGGGATCGGCGTGATCGCATTACTGGCAGCTTACATTGTTTGGCATATCTGGCAGCGGCAACGCTTCTTACACAAGCTGCGAATCGCGCGCATCGCACCCGAGGAACTGTTGCGAAAGCTGAACGCCGGCGAACCCGTCATGATCGTGGACTTGCGGAATCCGCTGGATGTGCAGACATCGGGCTCGAAACTGCCCGGCGCGCTGCTGATGGCTCCCGGCGAGCTGGAGAAACGGCATGAGGAGATCGCGCGCGATCGTGACATCATCCTCTATTGCACTTGACCCAACGAAGCCTCGAGCGCCCGTGCGGCGCTCCAACTGAACCGGCGCGGCATCCGGCGCGTGCGTCCGCTCGCGGGCGGATTCGTTGCATGGACGACACGCGGCTATCCGGTGGAGAAGGTAGAGGAAGCGGTAGCGGCGAGCGGGTAACCATCTTCCCGTTCATTCAGCCATCATCCGAGGCGACGTTTCGCCACCGGGAAGCGAAAGGCGTGCAGCCGCATCGGGATGCGCCGGCCGCGGAAGGTGACGCCTTCACTCTCCAGCCGAAGCCGCTGCTCCATTCCCGGATGTCCGCGAAGCTTAATTTCGCCGCCCGCGCCCACCACACGATGCCACGGAATCGAGCCGTGAGCATTCCTCAGAGCCCAGGCAACCTGCCGAGCGTGCCGTGGAAATCCGGCGGCGCGGGCTACGTCGCCATAGGTCGTGACCTTGCCTCGTGGAATCTTCCAGACCGGCGCTACGAGATCGCGGAGAATGAGCGGGCGGCGTGTCACACGACCGGCGCCGCCTCGAGAATTTGGCGTCCTATCGCGGAGAATTTCTGAAAATTGCGATGAAAGCGGGTGCTGAGGCCGGCGGCTGCGCGATCATAAGCCGATTTCTCCTCCCACAGGCCGCGCGGGTCGAGTATTTCGCTCGGCACATTCGGGCAGTTTTGCGGTACCAGCACGCGAAACACCGGATGCGGAGTGACGGGCACATCATCGAGATCGCCTGATAAAGCGGCACTCAGCATGGCCCGCGTATGTGCCAGTTTCATGCGCTCGCCGACACCGTAAGGGCCTCCGATCCAACCCGTATTCACCAGCCAGCAAGTGGCTGCGTGCAGACGTAAATTGTTGCCCAGCATGTGGGCGTAAACCGAAGGCTGCCGCGGCAAGAATGGGGCCCCGAAACAGGCGCTGAAGGTGGCTTCGGGCTCTTTCCCTAGCCCGCGCTCGGTGCCCGCGACCTTGGCCGTGTAGCCGCTCAGGAAGTGATACATGGCCTGTTCGGGCGTGAGCCGCGAAATAGGCGGCAGCACGCCGAAGGCATCGGCCGTCAGGAAGAAAATGTGGCTGGGATGGCCGCCTACGCTGGGGAGCACGGCGTTTTCGATGAATTCGAGCGGGTACGCGGCGCGGGTATTTTCGGTGATTTCCTGGGAGTCCAAATCCAGTTTGCGCGTCTGCGACTCCATGTTGACGTTCTCGAGAACCGTGCCGAAACGGATCGCGTTCCAGATCTGCGGCTCCTGCTCGCGCGAGAGGCGGATGCACTTGGCGTAGCAGCCGCCCTCGAAGTTGAAAACGCCCCGATGGCTCCAGCCGTGCTCATCGTCGCCGATGAGAAAGCGATTAGGATCGGCCGAGAGTGTGGTCTTGCCGGTGCCGGAAAGACCGAAGAACAGCGCCACCTTCCTGTCGCGCCCCATGTTGGCCGAGCAGTGCATGGGCAGCACGCCTTCTTCCGGCAGCAAGTGATTGAGAATCGTGAACACGGATTTCTTCAACTCGCCCGCATAACCAGTGCCCGCGATCAGCACGATGCGGCGTGTGAAATTGAGGATGATGCAGGTTTCGGAGTGGGTTCCATCCGTCGGCGGGTCGGCCTGGAAGCCGGGCACGAACAGGATCGTGAAATCGGCGGCCGCGGGGCCGGCCTCGGATCGCGGCGGACGGATCAGCAACTGCCGGGCGAACAGGGCGTGCCAGGCCAACTGCGTGATCACGCGCACGGTGAGCGCGTAGCCGGGATCGGCACCGGCCACGCAATTTTGAACGAAAAGCTCGTTTCCCTGGAGAAACGCGACTACTTTGGCATAGATCTGGTCGAAATGGCGAGGTGAAATAGGCTGGTTCACCGGTCCCCAGTTCACCGTATGTTCTGTGAGCTCATCTTTAACGATGAATTTGTCCTTGGGAGAGCGGCCGGTGAACAGGCCGGTGTGCACCACCAGCGCTCCGTTGTTCGCCAGCAGGCCTTCGTGGCGTTGGATAGCGTGTTCAATGAGGGGCTCGGAAGCGAGGTCGCGGAACGACTGGCCCACATTGTGGATACCCAGGTTCGTGAATTCCCCGTTGACGCCCCGGCCCCGAATGTGTTCGGTATGATTAGCCGGCATTTGCTTCTATCGTAATATGGAAGCATGGTGGCAAGAGCGCGTTTGGGCGCGCTAGGGGTGATGTACTGTCTGCTGGCTCTGGGGCAGGTCATCGAGTTCGATAACCGCGGGCTCCATTATCAGACCTTGACACGGCGGGGCATCACGGTAATGTTCGCGCACATGCCGACGCATCTGCGCGAGTTCAGCATCCTGCAAGTCGCGGTTTCAAACGGTTCGCAAACGCCTTACAGCATCCGGCCGGAAGATTTCCGGTTTGTGCGCGCCGACGGCACGGTGATTTATGCGGCATCGGCTGACGAGGTGGTGAACATGCTGCTCCAGAAGGGATCGCGCAACGACGTGGTCCGGCTGGTGACGGCTTACGAATCCGGCCTGTACGGCATTCAGCGCGTGATACCCACCAACGGTTTCGAGACGCGCCGGCAGGCAGCCTTGGCCGAAGTGCAATCAGCCAAGCTGAAGGCGGCTGCGGCAGCCTCGGCGCTCGCGCTGGTGCAAACCCGTCTGCCTGGAGGAGAATCCACCGACGGCGCCGTTTTCTTCTCCCACGACGGCAAGCCGCTGACCGGAGGTCACTTGGTGGTCCAGACCAACACCGATACGTTCGAGTTCAAAGACGAATAGCGCCCGGGCTACAGCGAGAAACGTGCCCGGTCGGCGCTCACGGCCGCGCCGATAATGGCGATCTCATCGCTGGTGGGCACCACCTCGAAGAGACTGCCCTGGAGTGGGCTCATGCGGACCATATCGTGCAGGTCGACATTGAGACGCTCGACATCCACGAAGCGTGCGTTAGGTCCGGTGAGATAGAACTTACCGGCTCCATCCAGGTGGATGCTGGTGGCGGTAGCCGCAGCCAGAGCGCGATGCCACAGTCGCACGAACGACGCGCAGCGCGCATCTCCGGCTTTGGCTTCGGCAAACACTTCGTCGGGCTCCATGTCGAGGAAGCGCCGGCGCATGGCGGCGTGCCCCACAATCCCCTCCAGGTGGCCCACGCCCCCACAACCGCAGAATTTGTCCTTGGGATCGAGCGTGACCACGATGTGCCCTCCCTCCCATACACCTTCCGCCTGCGGATAGCGGCCGTAGCCGACGCCATCGCCCAGAGTCCACACGCGGACCAGGCTTTCCAGTTTGCCGTGAGTCGCGGCGATGCCGGCGGCCATGGCGTCGGCATCGTTTAAGACCAGCACACGCTGGAACGCGTTGCCCAGAGCGCCTTGCAGGTAGAAGCCCTTGGTCTGTTGCAAATTGGGAGATTCTTCAATGCGTCCGTCGCGAATAATGCCGGCGAAGCCGATGCCCACCGCTTCGACTGCCGCGCCGCCTGTTACCAGTTCGATCTGCCGCCGGACCAGTTCGCCGATCTCCTCGGCCGGGACGCCATACAGACCTTCGGAACTGGACCCAGGCTCCGGATAAACGCGGACGGGCCCCATCACCTGGTTGCCCTCCACCAGGCCCGCCACAATCCGTTCCGACGCCATCACGCCGACGATTTTCGTCATCGCAGCTCTCCTCAGGCTACAGACGCGCCAGCTTGTTCAGGCCGTTGAACGCCGCGGCCTTGTACGCTTCGGCCAGCGTGGGGTAGTTGAAAACCGTCTCCACGAAGTACTCTACCGTTCCCTTGAGAATCAGCACGGCCTGCCCGATGTGCAACAATTCCGAGGCGCCTTCTCCGATGACGTGTACGCCCAGCAGTTCCTTGCTCTCGCGGTGGAAGATGAGTTTCAGGCGTCCGGTGGTATCGCCGCGGATCTGACCGCGGGCGATTTCGCGATAATACGCCACGCCCACTTCATAGGGCACGTCCTCATCGGTCAATTGCTCCTCGGTTTTTCCGATAAACGAAATCTCGGGAATCGTGTAAATCCCGTACGGATAGTTGGCCGGATTGGAATGCAGAGCCAGTCCGAAAGCATGCGCAGCCGCGAGCCGGCCCTGTTCCATCGATACGGACGCCAGGCTCGGAAACCCGATCACATCGCCCGCCGCGAAAATATGCGGCTGGCTCGTGCGGTATTCCGCGTCGACCGGGATGCGCCCGCGCGCATCCGCTGTGATTCCTGCCGCCGGCAGGTTCAGCTCATCCACATTTCCCTGGCGCCCGACGGCGTACAGCAAGGCATCGCCCGAAATCTTCTTTTTGCTTTGCAGGTTGGCGACCACACCGCAGCCGGGAGCTTCCTCGACGCTCTCCACCTCTTCGCCCAAACGCATGGTAACGCGGTGGTCGCGCAGATGATAGGACAGCGCCTCGACAATTTCGGCGTCTGCGAACTCGAGCAGCCGCGGTCTCTTCTCCACCAGGATGACGCGCACGCCGAGAATGGCGAACATGCAGGTGTACTCGACGCCAATGACGCCGCCGCCGACAACAATCAGCGTTTTGGGCACGTCCTGCATTTGAAGGATCTGATCGCTGTTCACGATGCTCTTGCCGTTCAGGGGCACCTTGGGCGACACAGCAGGCTTGGTGCCGGTGGCGATGATGATGGTGCCCGCTTCCAGGTCGGTCTGTCCCTGCGAGTTCACCACGCGCAGATGCTTGGGATCCACAAAGCTCGCTACGCCCGTCAGAACCTCCACGCCGTTCCGCGAGAGCTGCGCCTGTGTGACATCAACCTCGGTCTTGATGACATGCTGCACCCGGAACAGAAGATCGGCCATGGCGATCTTCTCCTTCACGCGATAGTTGATGCCATAAATGTTCTGGTAGTAGAAGCCGGACAGGTGCAGCACGGCTTCACGCATGGTCTTGCTCGGAATCGTACCGGTGTTGATGCACGCCCCACCCAGTACCTCGCGGCTTTCCACCAACGCCACGCGCTTACCGGATTTGGCTCCCTGGATAGCGGCGCGCTGGCCCGCGGGCCCCGAGCCAATCACAATCAAATCAAAAATCAGCATCTGGATATTGGCCGTTGAGGCTCAAAGGTTCATTAGACCACGCACTCGGCCAAGTATGTATGACGTTCAGATGACACCACCTTATGGCGCGTTGGCCTGTTAACCCGGAGCCCGGGTGCCGAAGAACCCAAAAAGGACGTCCTTAGGCCTGAGGCACTGACTGGTAGCCGTCGCGACTCCGCTCCAGGCTTTGCAACTGCCGTAGTCTGACGTGCCGGCGGCGTTCTGCCGCCATCCGTTTTCGTTCCAGGATCACCTGTGCAATGCGCACGGCCAGAGCGTCGCGGTGCTGTTGCGTCAGAACGGGGTCCTCGCACGTGGCGGCGGGTACGCTGCTCTCGAGCTCGAACGCCACAACATCAGAATTTGATGATGATGGTTTCACTTCTTGCCCTGTTTGTGTTTGCATTCTGTATCCTCGCGGACCTCAGCAGCCATGCACCAGGACATGCTCCGCATAGCAATGCCGGGCCGATCTCCATTCAGCCGCCGCTGCCTGTAAGTCCTCCTGAAAAATATAGGCACGTGCATCCCCGAAACGCAGGGCCGTGTTGTACGCGACATGCGCGTTTACTAGCGAATGGATGGTTCGCGCCAGATCGTCGCGCAACCGTTCGTGTTCTATGCACAAAGCATTGGTTACCATTTGTGTGGCAGCGTTCATGTCGCCTCCGGTTTTTTCTGGCGCATCAACGTGTCGCCGATTTTCCCGGGGAAGCGGTCTCCAGTCCCCGGGCGTGACATCACACAACGCACACCAGCTACCAAATGCAGGGACCATGGCTTGCAACCGTGTGATCTGCAGAGATAGGAGCCTTATGCGATAAAACGCTTCGCCCCAATTAACCGTCGTTAACGCGTGCTGGATATCAAAAGATGCACCCTCTCGCGCGCGAGTGCGTGAAATCCCGCAGGCGATGCGGCTGCTGCGGGAAAAAAGCGCGATTGCAGGCAAGGCGAAGAATCACTGGAGTGGCGCCCAGCCGGACCGGAGATCCCACAGGTCAACCGCGATCGGGCTTGGTTGATTGCCGCGCGCATAGAACTCGATCGCCCGCGCTCCGGCCGGCGGATAAACCAGATTGGTCATCGCGAGGCGGCCGCCTTGCGCAAACACCTCGATGGTAGAGCGATCGGCCAGGATCGTCAAACTCACCGGTGCATTGCCGGATGCGAGCGGCGCCATGGTGCGCGCTGGAAAATCGGGGCTGAAACCAGTGACGCCCGAATGTGTGCGATCCACAAACAACTCGCCGCGTGATGCGTCATAACCGGCCTCGGTGTATACGCCGTCCGTCGCAAAAAGCTTCCAGCCAAACGTGACTCCCCCAGCCACGGTAGTACGAAGTTCAAAACTTCGCTCGTTGAAGCCTTTCAGCACTTGATTGAGTGCGGCCACATTCGTCCCGCGCCATTCGACATGCCGGTCGCGCAGGCGTGCGAGCGTCGTGACCGGCTGCTGGATCAGCCGGATGCCTTCGGGGAACGTCTGTAACCCGAGCGAGCGCGGCACGGTCATCTGGCCACGCCACGGGCTAGTCGGCAATTTATCGGCGTACTGCCAGTTGTTCATCCAGCCGATCATGACAGCGTCTTCGCCGCGCGGGATCCCATTGAACTCCAACGCGCAGTAGCAATCTTTCCCGTAATCGGTCCAGAGCATGGTGGAAGACGGATTGTCGTTAACGAAGCGCGTGCCGTCGAACGTCCCGATGAAATACTGCTCGCCAGAGCCGCCCTGCAATCCTCCCGGATTCAGCCCCACCTTGAGGACCCACCGTGTACGCTGCGTCCCGTCCACGGGCAACTCAACCAGCGTCGGGCATTCCCACTGGCCGCCGGTGGCGCCGGCAGGGCCGAACTCGCTGAGCTTCTCCCACTCTTTCAGGTCGCCCGATCCATAGAAAAGCACCTTGTGGTCGTTAGGCAGCGCCACGGCCATCACCCATTGCCGCATAGCTTTCGACCAGAACACGTCGGGATCGCGAAAGTCCGAAAGTTTCAGATTCAATACCGGATTCTCGCGATATTTCGTCCACGTTCGCCCTCGATCGTTGCTGTAAGCGAGATTCTGCGTCTGGAGCGCCGGTCGTCCGCCCGCTTCCGGCGTGTGCCCGGTGTACACGGCCACCAGGCAAGGTTGGGCATCCAGGCAGAATCCGCTGGTGTTGCGCTCATCCACAACCGTGCTGCCGGTGAAGATCATGATGCCGTCCTCTTCCCGCAGCGCGACCGGCAATTCCTCCCAGTGCAGCAGATCGCGGCTCACCGCGTGGCCCCAGCTCATGTGCCCCCACACATCACCGAACGGATTGTACTGGTAGAAGAGGTGGTATTCGCCCTGGAAGTACACCACTCCGTTCGGGTCATTGGTCCAATGCTGGCGCGGTGAAAAATGAAATTGTGGCCGGTACGGCTGATCGTAGCCCGAGAGGTCCCTGGTCTGCTGGGCGTAGGCGCCAAGCCAGGAAACAGCAAGCAAAATCAGCGCGCAGCGTTTCAATTGGACCGATTATCGCATTCCAGCCCTTGTTCACCAGGCCCGGCTACTCCTGATACGCTTACAGTTCCGAGCCTCGTCTCGGTGCCATCATTTCACTACGAAAGGACGACCACATGAAGAGTAACCGACGCAATTTCTTAGGCAAGGGCCTGGCTGCGACGGCAGCGGCCGCAGCGGTTGGCACCAAACCGGTGGCGGCTCAAGAAGCTGCGGAGAACCCAGCAGGGAGCTGGAAGAAGAAGGTCCTTCGCGGGGGCCAACGGTACAGCTCAACGATTGCTTACGGCAATCTCCTGTTCATCTCGGGCGTCGGATATCACAAAGAGGGCGACATCAAGGTTCACACCAAGAACGTTCTCGACGAAATTCAGAAACAGCTCGAAGCGGCCGGCTCGTCGATGGAAAAATGCCTGAAATGCAATGTGTACCTGGCCGACTTAAAGGACTACGACGCCATGAATGAAGAGTTCCAGGGGCGGTTCGGACCGGAACCGCCGGTGCGCACGACCATCGCCGCCGCAGGTGTCCCCGGCAAGTCGCTGGTCGAGATCGACGTGATCGCCTACATATAAGGAATCGCGCAGGGCGGGCATGGTCTGCCCCTGCAAGGAGAACCATTGCTGCCATTTCTGCGCACCCGGATCCGCTGGGTGCTCATTTTCTGGATGTTCGTGGTCAGCGCTATCGCTTACCTGGATCGCGTCAACATATCCATCGCCGGCCATACCATCGCTAGCGAATTTCATCTGGACGATGTGCAACTGGGCTGGATCTTCAGCGCCTTTGTTCTGGGCTACGCGCTGTTCCAGACGCCAGGCGGCCGGATATCCGATCGCATCGGCCCGCGCATAACGCTCATGCTCGGCGTCATTTGGTGGGGTGTTTTCACCTCGCTCATCACGTTCCTGTCACCCGGAGCGAGCGGCATGCTGGCGGCGCTGATCGGCATCCGCTTCTGCCTCGGGATGGGCGAAGCCGTGGTTTATCCTGCGTCCAATTGCGTGGTGGCGCAATGGATTCCGTCGGCCGAACGCGGTGTGGCCAACGGATTCATTTTCTCCGGGGTCGGATGCGGAGCTGCGATCACCCCTCCACTCATCACTTACATCATGTCGCACTACGGCTGGCGCTGGTCCTTTTGGGTTTCGGCGCTTTTGGGACTGATAGCCGGCGCGATCTGGTACGTCGTGGCCCGCGACTCGCCGCGGCAGCATCCATGGATCACCAAAGAAGAAGCCGAACACATCGAAGCCGGGCTGGCGCAATCGGAGGCTAGAATCAAACTGCCCTGGAGAGTCATCCTGACCAACCCGCACCTGCTCGCGGTCACGTTCAGTTATTTCTGCTACGGTTACGCCGCTTACATCTTCTTCAGTTGGTTTTTCATTTATCTCAAGGATGTTCGCGGCTTGGATTTGAAGTCGAGCGGTTACTACGCCATGCTGCCGTTCACCGCCATGGCCATCTGCTCGCCGCTCGGCGGCTGGATCAGCGACAGGCTCACGAAAACCCGTGGCAAGTTCGTCGGCCGCTGCCTCCTCGCTGCTGTCGCCATCGCCTTCTGCGCAATTTTCATAGCTCTTAGCACGCAGGTCACGAGTGCGCGGATCGCGAGCGTATGTCTCGCGGGCGGAGCAGGAGCGCTCTACATCTCCCAAAGCTCGTTCTGGTCGATCAGCGCAGACATCGGTGGTAAGTCCGCTGGCTCGGTTTCCGGCATCATGAACATGGGTGGTCAGTTGGGTGGCACCTTAACTGCCACTCTGACCCCGCTCATCGCCAAACATTACGGCTGGACCACTTCGTTCCTCGCCGCCGCCGCGCTTTGCGCCGCGGGATCGCTCGCCTGGCTCGTGGTTCACCCCGAAGGCCAGCCGTCCGCCCGGCCTCTCGGCGTCTCGGCATCACGGCGCTAAGCCCGGCCCTCACCTTCCGCGCGCAGTTGCTATATACTTGCAGGCGACCACAATCTCCGCGAAGAGGTGTGCCATGGAAAACAATCAAAATCATCCAATCACCCGCCGCGCATTTGCTGGCGCTGCGGCTTTCATGATCGTTCCCCGCCACGTTCTCGGCGCGCCCTTTGTCCCGCCGAGCGACAAGATTAATCTGGCTACCATCGGTGTGGGCCGCCAGGGTCAGGCCGTCACCCAGGAGCTGCTGGCGCGGCCCGACGTCCAGGTGGTCGCGATCGCCGACTGCAACAAAGGCAGCATGAATTATGTGGAATACAATTCCAATGCGCTGCTGACCTCATGGCGCAGGCTGATGGGCCCCGGCTACGAAAATTGGGGCGCGGACCTGACCTCGCCCGGCGAAGTGCAACTGGCCCGCGAGTTCCATACCAGTCTCGGCATGGGCGGCCGCGATCCCGTGAAGCGAGCCATCGAAGCCTACTACGGCTCCCGCAAAGGCAACGCTTCCGGCGATTACAAAGGCTGCAACGCCTACAACGATTACCGCGAGCTGCTGGATAAAGAACAGGGCATCGATGCGGTGTATGTCGCCACTCCCGACCACTGGCACGCGCCCATCGCCATCGCCGCTATGCGCAAGCGCAAACACGTCCTCGGCCAGAAACCCATGGCGCACTCCATAGCCGACGCTCACCGCATGGCGCAAATGGCGCACGAAATGAAGGTCTCCACATCGCTCACCGTGAACAATCCTTCAAGCGATGCCACCAAGTTGCTGATCGACTGGATCGGCGACGGAGCCATCGGCACGGTGCGGGAGGTCCACAACTGGTCCAGCCGTCCCTTCTGGAAACAAGGCATCGACCGGCCCGCGGAGTCGCAGCCCATCCCCGAAGGCCTCGACTGGGATCTGTGGCTCGGTCCCGCGCCTGAGCGCCCGTACAACAACGCCTATCTGCCGTTTGTGTGGCGCGGCTGGTACGATTTCGGCTGCGGCTCGTTCGGCGACATGGGCTGCTACAGTTTCGCCGGAGTATTCAAGATTCTCGATCTCACGCCGCCCACCTCGGTTGAAGCCTGCTCCAGCGAATCCTACGACGAGACTTTCCCCAAGGCGTCGATCGTCCACCTGAACTTCCCCGCCAATGGCAGCCGCCCGCCTGTGCACATGGCGTGGTATGACGGCGGCATGCGCCCGCCACGTCCCGCCGGTTTGCGCAGCGAGGACGATCACTATTTCCAAAAAGGCGAGGAAAACGAGGGCATCATGTACGTCGGCGACAAGGGTTTCATTCTCGCCGGATTTAACGGCAACAACCCGCGCGTCTATCCGGAAAATCCAAAATACAAGACGCCGCCCCGCCAGCGCCGCGGCGAATACGAGGGGATGCGCGACGTGGCCATCGATCAGTGGTTGAGCTATGCGAAGGGCAGCGGCCCTGCACCGCTCGCCAATTTCGAGATTCAAAGCCCGGTGACCGAAGCTTTCCTGCTTGGCTGCCTTACCCAGCGCTTCCCGGGCCAAAAGCTCGACTGGGATGCGGCCAACTCGCGGATCACGAGTTTCGAGAAGGCCAATCAGTTGGTTGACCCGCCGGCGCGCAGCGGCTACGGCGCGTAGGTCAGAAGCGGAACCCCAACAGAAATTCGACCTGGTACCGTTTGCTGTCCGAAAGCATGCCTGCAAGGTAGGCCGCGTTGGTAATAAGCGTGTAAAAATGCGGCGAAATCCAGTAGGTGTAGCGAGCTTCGGGCGAAATGCGGAGCCTGCCGGCGGGGATCTCCACGCCGGCGCCGCCGGTAAATCCTGCAATGGCCGGGTTCCGGAGCGCCAGTGACGATGAGCTTGTTCCAGTTGTCGTTTGGGGGTTAAACTCCGAGAAGCCTACAAAGCGATCTCTGATCGCGACGACGTCGCCAGCCGGTCCTGCGCTGACAAACGGATGGGCCACGTTTCCACCGAGGCGATATTTCAAAAGAAGAGGGAATTCCCAGGCGCCGGCAGATACGTGTTCAATCTCCCCGCCATTCAAAGGTATAAAGAAAGAATCCGAATAGTGGAGATGGCGATACAGGACATCGAATTCCAGGGACAGGTTTCGAGGAAGCCGAAATTCAATGGAGCCCCCCGCGATATAGCGATTCGTAGTGGCCGATGCGGCGGACATAGGATCAGCTTGAATGAATGACGTTAGCGGTACACCGGCTTTCAAACCGAATGAGAGCGGCTGCGAGAACACGCCGGTCGCAAGAAAAACGACCAGCGTGAGCGCTTTGATGAAGGAGGCGAACGCGTGGAACAACCTTTCCACACTTATAAGACCCGGAGCGGCACTTTTCCACTACAGCGGGGCAAGACCGACACCCGGGCCCGCTATCGCCCCGGCGTTACATAGGGGACAAACCCGCGCGTCTTGGTTTTAATTTTGTAAATCGAAGTCGTCGCCGTCAGGTACAACGTGCTCCAATCGGAGTCGCCCCACGCGAGATTGGCCGGCTGCTCGGGAACCACGATGGTCCCAATGTGATTTCCGTTCGGATCCCACACCCAGATGCCCAGCGGCCCGGTCACGTAAATGTTGCCGTCGCGATCCACGCGCATGCCGTCCGGCACGCCTGAGTGCGGCGGCCCTTCCTCTTTTCCGAACAGGCGGCCATTGCTCAGCGATCCATCAGCCGCCACATCGTACACGTGAATCTCGCGCGTTTCGCTGTCATCCACATATAGGCGCTTCCCGTCCGGCGAAAATGCCAGCCCGTTGGGCTGCTTCAAATCCTGCGTGAGCAGCCGAAGCGATCCATCCTCTCCCAGCCGGAACACTCCCTGGAACGAAAGCTCCTGCTTGTCGCCCTGGGGCAGATCGAGCGTCGGATCGGTGAAATACAAAGCGCCGTCCGGCCCGGGAACGATATCGTTCGGGCTGTTGAACCGCTTGCCTTCGTATTTATCGGCCATCATGCGGTAACTGCCGTCCATCTTCACCTCGACAATCGCACGCAGCACGCTCGCCGTCGTGATCAGGCG
>JASHOO010000708.1 GCA_030041035.1 Bryobacteraceae bacterium
TCTCGAACGGAAACATGTAGAACATCATCGATTGTCCGCGCGCTTTCAGCTCCGCCAGCCGCGCCGTGAAATCCTCCAGCGTGAACGTTTCGTGGTGCACGGCCAGCGGCAGCAACGGCCGCACGCGATACGTCACTTCGTATACGATGCCAAAAGTCCCGTAGCTCGAACGCACCTGCTGCATCAGATCTGGCTGACTTTCGTCAACTTCCATCAGTTCACCCGACGGAAGCACCATCTTGATGTGCGTAACGTACGAATTGACCTGTCCGAACTCCCCCGGCATCGAGGCGTCCTTAGTGCCGCAGCACGCCGCGCTTCCCGCCGAAAGGCTCCCGATCTCCGTATTGACGTAGAACTGGAGTTGATGATTCTGTAGCTGCTTCGCGACATCGATGTAAAGCGCGCCGCCTTGCACGGTAACGCTATCGGTGCCGATGTTGAGAATGCTGTTCATTTTCGACATCTGAATGAGCGTCCCTCCATCGGCCGTTCCGCACGCCGAAGTCGAGTGGTTCGACCCAACCGCACGCACCGGAGACGGATAGCGGTCCGGATTCTTCATGACAGACACAAGGTCGGCAACGGAAGTCGCCTGCACCACCACCGCCGGATGTGATGTGATGTTCCCGAACCAGTTGGTAATCGTGTTGGACGCGTCGCTCATGCCTGTCCTCCTTCTTCTATCGATGTTGCGCCGGAAACCTGTCGTTTTTCCCGCTGCTCATCGTCTTTGCTCGCCAGTAATGAGCGCAGACGAATGGTATTTTGCAAGGCGTTGTACCAGAATGGCGCGCCCAGGCTCATCAGAAATGTCGTGAGCAGTATGCCCAGCGCCTTCATCACAAAATTATCCCGAGTCCAACGGTCCCGCCAATCGCTCCAGCTTTGCGGAATTCCGATGACGTTGTTCGTCACAAGGTCCTTCAGATTCTGCTTGTCAAGAGCGTTGAGAGAAACCGCGGAAGTTGATCCTTGCGTCGCCATACTCACCAGGGATTGCCGTAGACTGTCGTCGCTCGAAAGACGGCTTACCAGCGCGGCCGTGTCCAGTTGCAAACCTAGGGCTACCGCCAGTCCGGCGAAAAATGTGACGTAGCGCGTGTGAGCCGTGAATCGCTCCGATACGCGGTCCATCGTCTGATCGAACCAGAGGTTGATCTTGGCCAGGAATTGGCTGCTGGCCTGTTCGAGCAGCGCCATGCGCGCGCGCGCCGCATTGGTAAGGTCGGGATGCTCCCGTTCCAACTGCAATGCCGAGGCTCGCACGTCTGCCACCTTCTTCCGGATCTGCTGTTGAATCTCCTCCGGCGTACCGGGCTGGCAAATTCCGTTGTTCCCCAGGGCCGTCTGCAATGCTGTCCTGGCCTTCTCGCCAAGCTTCGTCGGTCCATCACCCGCGCCGAGGTCCAGCAGCAACTTGCTCAACTCCTCCCGATGGATGACGTTGCCCAGCTTTCCGTTGGCGCTGCTAACCAGCGGATTCGTGAGAGCGGCCCCGGCAATCTCTTCCGCGATCTCGCGCGTAATGCCCGGGTCGAGTTGCTCCAGTATGTCAGCTACCCCGCGCAAAAGGTATTTGCCCCTGCTATTGAGAAAATTCGTGACAATTTGCGTGATAACCGTGATGATCATGCTGACCAGCAGCATCACTAATGCAAGGCCGACAAAAACATCGATGGTTCTTAACACGGGCGGCATTCAGCGAATTCTTCATGACTCCCCGCTCAATGTCAATCCCCCCGCGTAGTTCCGTCGTCTTTTTCCTTTGCGGAGCTCAGAAATAGCCAACCCGCTCAGCGATGCGCGCGCGCGAATTATTGTACGATTCCGTACAAATCCAATGGCGACACGCTCAATCAGGTGGAGATCTGGGCGAAATCCCTAGCGTCCTCGCAGACTTCAATTTACGTTTATCCTAAACAGGTGTGATCAATGGAGTTCGACTGAATCGCATCGTGCGCCGATCGCAAATCAATCGAGACAGAGGTGATGCTACAGTGAACTGATTCGGGATAATAGATCGTTCGAGGGTTGTAGTGGCTTTGCCGCTACGAAGTTTTTATTTCATATTCGCGCGAGGACCGCGATTGCGCTGACCAGGTCTACCGGTCGTTCGAGGCGGGCCAATCCGTCTTTTTCGATTACCAGTCTGTCAGGGCAGGAGACCATTGGGAGGAGAAGATCGAGTCAGCGCTCGAACAATCACGGAGTCTGGTGTTGCTCTGGTCTGCAGTGTTCCAGCGGAATGGGAAGGCGGTGAGGAATTTCAGAAGGGCATGGGACACGAGTTGCAATCGCGCAGGAGTAGAAGGTCTGCTATTTCATGACCTCCGACGCACAGCCATTCGCAACTTGGTTCGTGCCGGAATCCCGGAAAAAGTTGCCATGCAAATCAGCGGGCACAAAACGCGGTCCGTGTTCGACCGGTACAACATCGTCAGCGAGCGCGACCTGAGTGAAGCTGCGGCAAAGATGGAGCGCCACCTCGGAACCTCGGGCACAAGGCCCAAATCGGACGAAGAACCCAGAGCGGGAAAAGCCGCTAAGTTATTGAATTAATGGTGCTGGAGGAGGGGGTCGAACCCTCATGCCCAGTGAAGGGCGCGGGATTTTGAGTCCCGTGCGTCTGCCAGTTCCGCCACTCCAGCAAGTGCTTAGTTCACTTGAGCTTACCAAATTTCGTCGCCGCGTGGCCCAAGTCAAAACTCCAGTCATTCTCGGCGGTTATTTCACCCGCCGCAATTTGGCAGCGCATTCCTGCTTCCGGCGCCTGAAATAGTTCGCAAGTTTGTCCTGTGATCTGCGATCATTCCAGTCCGCTGATTATGCAGCTGTCCTTTTCCAACCAGTACTCGTGGTGTAGACCGCCGAGCACAGCTCGGCATCGAACTTCATGACCATCTGGTGGCCGGTAGGGTTTGGTCGTCTCTGCTGGTGGTGGCCTCAGCGCCGCCGGAATCCCTGGTCCAGACTCATGTGAATTCTGTTGTGGTTGTAGTGTGCAACCCAGACTTTCAAAAAATCCGCCGCAGGTGTCGCTCTCCGAGCGGGATCATGAAATCCAAACACTCACGATGGATTCTGCCTACAAGCCGCTCACATCTGGTATTTGCTTTCGGCGCCCGTACCGGCATCCGCAGGATCCTCACACCCATGGCGGTCACCTCCTCGTCCAATCTTCTGGAGAAGATGCTGTCACGGTCGTGGAACAAGGCAGCTGTCTGCGAAGGAACGGATTCTCAGCCGCTAGAGAAAGCGGTGATCGGGAAGCGAGAAACAAAAGTCGGCCGACGTCGACGGCAACGCTGAAGGTCATCTGTAGGCAGTAAAAGACGCGCTGGTGAGCATTCGGCGGACGGGACATTCAGAATTAGCATCGCCTATTGAGAAACCAGAAATGCAAATGATACAGCTCGGGATGGAGTTTTCGCGGACTACAACCGCAAAAACGAGCGGACCCGCTCAATGGATGCGGCCTCGTGCAGACGGTCCGTGCCGTAGGTGAGGTTGCCGGACCAAGTAGTCAGTCTTTGCTTCCCCGCCCGGGAACACAGCGGTCCGATGACCGGGCTGGCAATCACGGCCGAGAGGATGTGGAGGAATCATACCAAATGGGTGCAAGAGATTCCCGGTGCCACGCTACGCCCAGGCTCCCGCTCCAAGGCGTCGACCGGGGATCGATTTCCATGCTGGGGGTACGAGTAGGAGAATCGGCGCCGTTCTATTCCTGCCGCAGCGCCTCGACCGGGTCCACACGCATCGCCCGGCGCGCAGGAACGTAGCTGGCTGCGCCCGCCGCCGCGGTTAGCAGTGCGCAGACGCACGCGAACGTGGCGGGATCGTTGGGTTCCACGCCTGACAGCAAACTGGCCATCTGGCGCGCAAGGACCCATGCTCCCGCCAATCCCACGGCGATGCCGGCGACCGCGAGCAGCATCCCCTGGCCCACAAGCAGCCTCAGGACGTCGCGCCTTTGGGCGCCGAGCGCCACGCGAATGCCGATCTCGCGCATGCGCCGTCCGGCACTGTAAGCCACTATGCCGTAGATGCCGATCATCGCCCCCATCC
>JASHOO010000709.1 GCA_030041035.1 Bryobacteraceae bacterium
ACCTCAACTAAGCTCGGCCTCAGGTCAACCTCATGGAACCAATATGAGCGGACCGGTTTCAAACTTAACGCTTCAATCGGCATCGACGATAAGGGCCGCAGCTCAATGTAGTTCCACCTTTTCCGAAGTTCCGATCGCATTCGAGCCAGTAAGCCCTGCGTTTCCTCAACGTGGCCCACTAGCGGTTCACAATGATCGGTGAACGGCAGCGAAACCAGGCGAGTTCCGGTAAACCTGCTCGAAACACCGCATAAAGCAATTCCATCGTTCAGGGGAGCGTTTTCAGCCGCTCTGGTCAAAACCAAGGGCTGATATCCATACGTGTGAGTTAGCGCCTGAAGCCAGCCCCGTGAATGAAACGCACACGCCAGAGGGTGACTATCAACGAACTCGTCCCAGCGAGGGTCCAACAGGGGATTTACGATGTGCACACCCATCGAATGCCGAGTTTGTGGGAACCATGTCAAGCGTATACGAAATTACGATCCGCTACAAGGGACTTATCATATTCTTCTTCCGGCTCATACAGCACTACTTGACTGCCCTTGTTAGAGAAAGAAACCGGAACATACAACAGCTTTTTCAGTCGTGTGCGCAACGCCTCACGCTGTTCTGGCCGTACGAAGAACAGCATAAACCCACCACCGCCGGCTCCTAACAACTTACCGCCCAAGGCACCCGCGCTGAGCCCAGCTTCGTAGATTTCGTCTATATCTGCATTGGTAATTTTTTTGGTGAGGGACCGTTTAAGTTGCCAGCCCTCATGGAGTAGCTGTCCAAACTCTGACAGCGACCGCTGGGGATTTGCCACAATGGCTTCGGCTTCGTCAACGAGCTGGAGCATTGCATTTAGCTCTTTTGTCCGCTGCGGCGTTAGGCGGACCTGTTCCTGGGCGATTTCGGAAGCCGTGCGTGCAAACCCAGTAAAGAAAAGAGCTAAGTGCTGCTCAAGTTCGACCAATCTGCTGGGTGGCGTCAACACGCGGTTAACTTCGATAGTCCCATCAACACGGAAGTTGATACGATTGAACCCCCCGTAAGCAGCGCTAACCTGGTCTTGCGCGCCGACAGCCTCTCGAAGTAAATCCTGCTCAACGTAGACAGCGTCAGCCGCCAGAGCATGCTTATCGCGCATTCTATCCTGAAGAGCATAGAGGCCTAGAAGGAGCCCGACTGTGAATGCCGAACTGGTACCTAAACCGGTCCGGGCAGGCAGGTCAGCCACATGGTGAATCTCAACACCGTCCTCGATGCCCAAAAACTGGAGGCAGCCACGCACCGAGGGATGCTCAATTGCGTCGTTCCGACGAACATTCTCGACCTTTGTATAGGAGATGCGACTATGATACTCGAAGAACGGTGGGAGCCGTCGGCATGTGATATAACAGCGTTTGTTAATGGTTGTCGCCAATACGGCGCCACCGAACTCACGAAACCAGACAGGGTAGTCCGTGCCACCGCCGAAAAATGAGATACGAAGTGGAGTGCTTGTAATTACCATTCTATAGTTATTCCTCTGAAAAAAGATATACGATTTACCGCGTCGTCCCTAGAGATGCCCACAACAGTGCAAATTAAAGATCAGCGGAATTAGTGTTACAGCCCGAACGAAAACAGGGCCCGACCGGCCGAGACCAACACGACCTGCCGCCCTTCCACAGTAAATGAGACTGGCGGTGCGAGAGTGGCCCCCCCGAGGAAGACATGCCACAAGTCGCGCCCGGTTGCCGCATCTATCGCAAACATAAACCCTCTTGATGCCCCGAATACAAGCCCTCCGCCCGTCGCCAAAAGTCCACTATAACCATAAGGGTAAAATCTGTTCTCGCCCGGCGAGAAACATTCCCATTTTTTCTCACCCGTTGCGGCGTCTAATGCTCGCACGACTGCATCCGGCGGTTCGTTGTCGCTGCCAGCGCTACCCGGGTAGAATCCGAGTTCACCGCGCCCGGCGTTTACGGTTTTAGTGAATATAGAGGACCCTTCAGTGGCTGGGATGAAGATTAAACTCCTTTTGTGATCAAACGCGGCATTTTGCCAGTTGGTTCCACCTCCGAGGCCAGGGCTGGTTAATCGGCCGGTTGATGAAACCTGAGCATCGGCGGAGAGGATTGGCCGCCCTGCGGAGTCGAGGCCCTTAGCCCAGGTCTGTCTGACGAAAGGGACACCCAGCAGAAACTCACCGGTTGTGCGATCGAGAACATAGTAGAAGCCATTCCTGTCGGCAACGCAGAGCACTGTTCGCAACGTGCCTTTGATAGAAAGGTCCACGAGAATGGGAGTCTGTGTTGCATCCCAGTCGTGCTCATCGTGAGGAGTGAATTGGAAATACCACGCCAGTTTCCCTGAACTGGCATGCAAGGCGATTAAGCTGTCAGTGAAAAGGTTGTCACCTGGCCGAACATCTCCCTGGAAACCCGGGGCTGGATTGCCTACACCCCAGTAAACAAGGTCCAGCGATGGGTCGTAACTGCCAGTGACCCAGGTTGCACCACCACCAGTTCGCCATGCATCATTCTTCCACGTGTCGTGTCCGAACTCACCCGGACCAGGAACCGCATTGAACTTCCACAGTTGTCGGCCAGTCGCCGCATCGTAGGCTGCCAGGAAACCTCGAATTCCATACTCGCCACCGGCAACACCAACGACCACTGACCCGTTTGCAATAAGCGGTGCCCCT
>JASHOO010000710.1 GCA_030041035.1 Bryobacteraceae bacterium
ATTCGCGCTCGCCCAAGTGAATAATGTTGCCGTGACGGTCGCCAAGCAACTGGATCTCAATATGGCGTGGCCGGTCGATCAATTTTTCGACGTAGACGTCAGAATTGCCGAAGGCGCGCTCGGCTTCGCTCGCGGCGTCGCGAAAAGACGAAGCGATTTCTTCGTCGTGGTCCACGCGTCGCATGCCTTTGCCACCGCCGCCAGCGACGGCCTTGAGCAAAACCGGGTATCCACAGTTGCGGGCGAAGGCGCGTGCGGCGTCCACATTCTCAGCCGGATGATGCATGCCGGGCACGACCGGGGCGCCGGCGGATATGGCGATTTCGCGCGCCGCGGTCTTCGATCCCATTTTGCGGATGGCATCGGCGGAGGGCCCGATGAACACGATGCCTGCCTGCTCGCAGGCTGCGGCGAAGTCGGCATTTTCACTCAGAAAGCCGTATCCGGGATGAATGGCTTCGGCTTGGTGCGCGTGTGCGGCTTCAAGAATCCGATCGATGCGAAGGTAGCTCTCGTCAGATGGGGAAGGACCAACGTGAGCCGCCTCATCCGCCATGCGCACGTGAAGCGAAGAGCGATCGACATCGGAATAGATGGCGACGGACGAGATGTCCATCTCATTCAGTGTGCGGATGACGCGCACGGCGATTTCGCCGCGATTCGCGATCAGGACTTTTCGGAACATTGAAGACTTCACCGCAGATACGCTGAGGCGCAGAGAAATACTTGTTCACTCCAGGCGATAGTTGGGCGCTTCCTTGGTGATGATGACATCGTGGACGTGGCTCTCGCGAAGGCCGGCGGGCGAGATGCGCAGGAACTTCGCTTTTTCCTGAAGCTCGGCGATATCGTGGCAGCCGCAGTAGCCCATGCCGGCTTTCAGGCCGCCCACGAGCTGGAAGACGAGATCGCTCAGCGGGCCCTTGGAGGCCACGCGGCCTTCGATGCCTTCGGGGACCAGCTTGCCGCTGCCATCCTGCGCGTAGCGATCCGAGCCTTGCGCCATAGCGCCGAGCGATCCCATGCCGCGATAGGTTTTGAACGTGCGGCCCTGATAGAGGATGACTTCGCCGGGGCTTTCATCGGTGCCGGCGAATAATCCGCCGATCATGACGCAATCGGCGCCGGCGGCAATGGCCTTGGTGATGTCGCCGGAGTACTTGACGCCGCCATCGGCGAGCAGAGGAACGCCCGCGCCGCGGGTAGCGCGCGAGCATTCGGAGATGGCCGTGATTTGCGGCACGCCGGCACCGGTGACGACGCGAGTGGTACAGATGGAGCCCGGACCGATGCCGACCTTGATGCCATCGACGCCCAATGAAATCAGCTCACAGGCAGCTTCGTGCGTGGCGACGTTGCCGGTGATGAGCTGGACTTCGGGGAATTTCCTTTTCACCGCGCGCACGGCTTGCATGACGCGGCTGGAGTGACCGTGAGCGGTGTCGATGGTCAGCACATCGACCTTCCGCGCCACCAGCTCTTCGGCGCGTTCCAGGTAGTCGCCAGTTGCGCCGACGGCAGCGCCGACGCGCAGACGGCCCTGCTCATCCTTGGCGGCGTTGGGGTATTTCAGCTTTTTCTGGATGTCCTTGACGGTGATGAGGCCCTTGAGGTCGTAGTTCTCGTCGACGACGAGCAGCTTTTCGACGCGGTGACGGTGGAGGATCAACTCGGCCTCTTCGAGCGTGGTGCCGACGGGCACGGTGATCAGATTCTCTTTGGTCATGACCTCGGAGATGGGCAGATCGGAGCGGGATTCGAAGCGCAGGTCCCGGTTGGTGAGGATACCGACCAGCTTGCGGCCCTGGGTGACGGGGATTCCGGAGATGCGGTAGCGCTTCATCATTTCCAGGGCGTCGGAGATTTTCTTGTCGGGCGCGATGGTGATGGGATCGACGATCATGCCGCTTTCACTGCGCTTGACGCGATCGACCTCTTCGCCCTGGCGCTCGATGGACATGTTGCGATGGATCATGCCGATGCCGCCCTGCTGCGCGAGCGCGATGGCCAGGTGGGATTCGGTGACGGTGTCCATGGCGGCGCTGACGATGGGGATGTTCAGGGCGATGTGGCGGGTGAGGCGCGTGCGGGCGTCCACGTCACTGGGGAGGACTTCACTGCGCGCGGGCTGAAGCAGAACGTCGTCGAAGGTGAGGCCTTCGCGGATATCGCCATCGATCATAGGGTATCTTCCTATCATACAGCGGCGGGGGCAAAGACACTTCAATTTGACGGCAAGATTCGGATAGTATGATCGAGGCAGAGGCTGTAGTCTGAAGGCATGGAAGCGAATTCCCAGGTAGTGATTGATGAGGCGCGGTGGCAGCTTGTGCTGGCGCGCGAGGTTTGCCGCAACGAGCGGTTCGTTTATGCAGTGCGCTCGACCGGTGTGTATTGCCGTCCGGGATGCCCGTCACGGCGGCCGCGGCGCGAGAATGTGATGTTCTTTCCGCAGCCGGATGCCGCGGAGGAGGCCGGATTCCGGCCTTGCCGGCGCTGCCGTCCGCAAGCGGCGCGGCCGTCGTCACCGCAGATCGAGATGATCGGAAGGGCGTGCCGGTTCATTGAAGAGCGGGCAGACGCGCCATTCACGCTGGCTAACCTGGGAGACAAACTGCAGGCCAGCCCTTACCACCTGGAGCGGACGTTCAAGCGATTTCTTGGCATCACACCGCGGCAGTACGCCGATGCGTTGCGGCTGGAGCGGCTGAAAGCGAACCTGCGGGACGATCGGGACGTGACTACGGCGCTTTACGATGCGGGTTACGGATCGAGCCGGAGCCTGTATGAGCGCGCGCCGGGGCAGCTCGGGATGACGCCGGCCACCTACCGCCGTGGCGGGCGCGGGATGGAGATTTCGTATACGACGGTGCAATCGTCCTTGGGACGGCTGCTCATAGCGCGGACGGAACGCGGTATTTGTGCGGTCAGCCTGGGGGATTCGGATGATGCGCTGGCACAGGATCTACGGGCGGAATATCCGGAAGCTGCGATTCGACGTGACGGCGGGCATCTCGGACTGTGGGTATCCAAGCTGGTCTCGCATTTGTGCGGAAATGAACCGCAACTCGATCTGCCACTCGATGTGCAGGCGACGGCGTTTCAGTGGCGCGTGTGGCAGGAGCTGCGGAATATTCCGTATGGCGAAACGCGAAGCTACTCGCAAATCGCCAAGGCGTTGGGGCGGCCGAAAGCGGTGCGGGCGGTGGCGAACGCCTGCGCGGCAAATCGGACGGCGCTGGTGATCCCGTGCCATCGCGTGGTGCGCGACACGGGCGATCCGGGAGGCTACCGGTGGGGAGCGGAACGCCAGCGAGCGCTGCTGTCGCGCGAGAGCCTGGCCAAGGTCTGAGGGGCGCTATTCGTAGCGCAGGGCAACGGTAGGGTCGACACGTGTGGCGCGGCGAGCAGGTATATAGCAGGCGGCGAGCGCGACCGTGGCCAGCACTACACCGACGCCGGCCAGTGTCCAGGGATCGCGCGCGCTTACCTCGAACAGGAGGCTGGAGAGCAACTGCATGAGGCCGAGTGCGCCGAGTATGCCGACGACCAGTCCGATCAGTGTCAGCGACAGTCCGGATTTGAGCACCAGGCGGAGTTGGTCCCACGCAGTGGCGCCAAGCGCCGCGCGGACGCCCATTTCGTGGGTGCGCTGCGACACGGAGTATGAGATGACTCCGTAAATGCCGATGGCGGCCAGCAGCAAAGCGAGGCCGGCGAACGCGCCGAGGAGGATGGTGCGCAGGCGGTTGCCGCCGAGCGATTCGGTTTTGATCTGCTCCAGAAGTTTTATGTTATCGAGCGCCTGGTTTTTGTTGACGCTCCAGACGGCCTGCTGGATAGACTTGATCAAGAGATTGGGATCCATGGCGGCGCGCACGACCAGGCCATTGTCGACCGTGGGGCTCTGCTTATAGGAAACATAAACGCCAGCGCTGGTATCGTCGAGGCCGCCGACCTTTTCATCGGCTACCACGCCGACGACTTCCCACGGAAGTTCAGGGCCGAGCTCGTGCTTGGCAGGAATAATTTGCTGAATGAGAATGCGACTGCCGAGCGGTTCTTGATTCTTGAAGTAGCGTTTGACCATTTCCTCATTCACGATGATTGCGGGAACGGCGCCTTGGGTATCGGTTTCGGAAAGCGCGCGACCTTTCAGCAGGCGCATACCGAGCGCGCGGAAGTAGGATGGGCTGACCATCTTGAAGAAGCAGCCCGGGCGATGAGCCCGGTCGATGAAAGGTTGACCCTGAACCAGGAACGGCATCCCCCAGCCCCAGCCGTCCAGCGGCAGAGCGGTGGTGGTGGCGGCTTCGCGGACACCGGGCACGGCGTTAATCTTCTCCATCACTTCACTCAAGTAGTTGATCACGTGCGGGCCATCGGGATACTGGGCGTCGGTCATGGGGAGATACATGGTGACGACGTTGGTGGTTTCAAAGCCGGGATCGACCTGCTGGAGCCGGTAGAAGCTACGGATGAGCAGGCCTGCGCCCGAGAGGAGGACAAAAGCCAACGCCACTTCGACGATGACCAGCGCGCCACGCAAACGGTTTCTGGCAACACCGGTCGTGGCACCGCGGCCGCCCTCCTTGAGCGATCCGGCCAGGTCGGATCGTACGGCGTGCAGCGCGGGAGCCAGACCGAACACGATACCGGTAAGCAAGATGACGGCGGCGGTGAACAGGAGCACACGCGCGTCCATGCGGACTTCGGCTTCCGCGGGCAGGTAGAACTGCGGTATCCAGGTTTTGAGAGCGCGCATCAAGCCGTAGCCGAGCGCCACGCCGAGCGTGCCACCCAAGCAAGCGATCACGACGCTCTCGGTGAGCAACTGGCGCACGAGCCGCCAGCGTCCCGCGCCCAGAGCAGCGCGGATGGCGATTTCACGTTCACGGCTGGCGCCACGCGCCAGCAGTAGGTTGGCCAGATTGACGCAACCGATAAGCAGAACGGCGCCGACGGCGGCGAGAAGCACCAGCAGCGAGCGGCGCAGGTCGCCATCAACCACGCGATCCACGAAACGGTCGATGGTGACGCTCCAACCCTTGTTGGAGTCGGGATAATCGTGCTCGATGCGGGCCGCGATCGATTTCATGTGTGTGCGTGCCTGATCAAGCGATACGCCGGGCTCGAGCCGCGCCCACGACCTCATCCAGTGAAAATTGCGGGTCATGTCCTGCGGCTGAAAGGCGAGCGGCGTCCAGATGTCCTGCCATCCGCGGCCGTGCGGGTCGTCGGCGGGGAGGACGCCGATAATTGTGTACGGTTTGCTATCGAGGTGGATGGTGCGGCCGAGGATGCCGCGATCGGCGCCAAAACGGCTCTGCCAAATGCGGTTGCTCAGCACGACGACCTGATCTTTGCCGGGCTGGTCCTCATTTGGTGCGAAGGTACGGCCTAAGAACGGTTTGATACCGAAAATGTCGAAATATCGTGCGGAAACCCGGGAGCCGCGCAACTGCACGGGCACGTCCACGCCGGTGAGTGTGGCCGACCCGCCGGTTTCGGCCGCCATTGCGGTGAACACGGTATTCTGGTTTTTCCAGTCGAGAAAGTTCAGGGTAGAGATGCCGTTGCGGTCGCCATCCGCCGGCTTTTCCCAAACCTCGAGGATCTGCTCCGGGTGCGGATAGGGAAGAGGCTTCAACAGAACCCCGTCCACAAAGCTGTAAATGGCCGCGTTGGCGCCGATGCCCAATGCCAGGGTTAGAACGGACACGACGGTGAATCCGGGGCTGTTGCGGATCATGCGGAACGCGAAACGCAGATCGAGCAGGAACGAGTTCACAGGAATCTCCTGTAGAAGTATTACTCCGTTTTTCAAGAATCGTTACTAAAGATTCTTGCCGTTGCCACAGCACTCGCCCGGGGGGATCGGGCTGCCATGCGGGCAAGTAGTGGGATGGCCCAAGAACGTGCAAATGCGGTCGGTCACTTCGGGGCTGAGAACGTGCTCAAACGTACAGGCATTCGATTCGACCGACGCGTCGTCGCGGATCGCGAGCACGTCCATAAACAGACGCTCGGCCAAGCGGTGACGGCGAATGATGCTGCGCGCGCGTTCTTCACCGGCATCGGTGAAACGGGGTTCGCTGCCTGCGAGCTGTAACAAGCCGATGCGGCACATGGTGGTGAAGAGCCTCCGGCGCTGGACCTCGGTGAAATGCATGCCCTCGTGGTGCATGGCACGTTCGCGGCGCATCCACAGCTCTTCGAGGATCTCGTCAAAATCCTCGTTCTCCTCCGCAGTGAAGCGGATGGTTTCGACGATGCGGCCGTGCTCCAGATTGATGCGGCGGTCGGCGCAGCGGCCCACGCGTTCGTCGTGTGTTACCAAAAGGATGGTGCGGCCTTGCGCATGGAGATCGCTGAGAAGTTCGAGCACGATTTGCTCGTTAGCGGCATCCAGGTTGCCGGTGGGCTCGTCGGCAAGAATGATTTTCGGATCGTTGACCAGGGCGCGCGCGATGGCCACGCGCTGCTGCTCGCCGCCGGAAAGCTGGGAGGGCAAGTGTCGGGCGCGATCGGTAAGTCTCACCTGCTTCAGCGCTCCGCGTGCCTCCGGTTCATCGGTCATGCTGTGAAAATACTGCGCCAGCATGACGTTTTCGAGGGCCGTGAGATGTGGAATCAAATGATATTGCTGGAAGACCAGGCCGACTGTCTCGGCGCGAAACCGCACCAGCTCGGACCGGCTGAGCCGGCTGATGTCGGTAGAGCCGATGCGTACCGATCCGCTGGTGGGCTGGTCGAGGCAACCCAGGATATTGAGCAGGGTGGTCTTACCCGAACCGGAGGGGCCCATGATCGCGATCCACTCTCCGGCAGAGGCAGAGAGGCTGACTTCATCCAGCGCCTTGAGGGGCTCGTTTCCGGCCACGCGGTAGTGCTTGGAAACGCGATCGACATCGAGAAACTCCGGCATGGCGCGCTATTCTCCTCGGAGGATGATCGCAGGCTCGATGCGCCAGATGCGGGATGCGGCAAACAGGGTGGCAATCAACGCGACGACCAAAGTTACGGCCATTACCGGCGCGAACACCGCGAAATCGACCCCAATGGCCTCGACCGAGCCGGCATCCGAGAAAATTCGGCGGCCGATGCCGTATGCTACCGCCAGGCCAGCGGCGTAACCGGCGATGGTGGATGCCAGCGCCAGCACCAGTGACTCGGAAAGGAACAGCGCCGCGATTTTTCCTTCGGCCGCGCCGATGGCTTTGAGCACGCCGATTTCTTTGCTGCGTTCGATCACAAGCGCGCTAAAGTTGCCGGTGACACAGAGGGTCGTAATGGCGAAGATCACGATAGCGAGGGAGAAAACCGCTGCTTTCACTTTCAAAACGATGTTAGCCTCGGTTTCGGCAATGGCATGCAGGATGCGGACATCGGTTTCGGGCAGAGCGCCTGCGAGGGCGGTGCGAGTCTCCTCGACTCGCTGGCCGTCAGCGCGCACCTCGACCACGCTGGCAGCGTCAGCGAGTCCCGCATCGGTGGCGGCTCTGTCAAAAGGGACCATGATGCGGTTGTCTTCGTCGCCACCGGTGCTCACGATTCCACGGATTACACAGGAACCCGATGCAAGGGGCAGGCTCTGGCCGATACTCACGTGGAAGTGCGCGGCGAGAGCGCTTCCCGCGAGACATTCGCCGGCTGCGGCAACACGGGCGCCGTTGACCTGCCAGTACGTCGTGAGTGGCGCGGCGCGGCGGAAATCGATTCCTGCCTCCACGACGCGCTCGTCTCCGATGCGGCCGATAGTGTAGAGGAACGGCGCGGCCACTCCGCCCAGGCGCTCTGCTTCCGCGACGGCGCGGAGCGGAACAGTGTGAGAACTTCCGGCGGGAGCGATCACCAGGTTGGCGCCAAAGCCGCGGAATTCGCGGCGCATCTTGCGATCAATGTCGGAGTAAACGCTGAAAAGCGCGGTCGCGAGCGTGGCGGCGACTGCCAGACCGGAAAATGCCAACAGCAACCGGCGACGGCGGAATCGTACGGCGGCCAGGACGAATCGCCAGAACACTACGCGCCCTCCCGCAGAATGACCGCGGGCTCGAGGGCCAACGCTCGTCGCAAAGGCTGCGCGGCTCCGGCCAGTGCCACCGCCGTGGCCACCAGCACCACGAGCGGCACCAGCACGGCGGGAACTTCTCCGTGCACACCGAAGACGGTCTGGCTGACCGCGCCCGAGAGTTGCGCGCCGGCAAGCGCGCCCAGCAATCCGCCGAGCGCCCCTTGCATAGCAACTTCAGCGCTCAGCAGAGCCACGATGACGCCGCCGGCCGCACCGGTAGCTTCCATGATGGCAATTTCATAGCGCCGCTCGAGCACCGTAGTGGCCATGACGCTCCACACCGTGAGCGCCGCGGTGACAAGCGCGGCAAGCGCAATCAGCAGCATCAGCCCGCGCACACGGCTGAGCACCTGGCCTTCGTTATCCGCGACGCGCCGGATGGGACGGGCCACCGCCATGGGCAGCACTTCCTGGATCTGATGGGCGATCGAGGTGATGTACGGCGTGCAGTACCAGCGGTCATACTCTTCCGGCGGCATTTTGGAGGTATCTTTGCGCGCGAACGCATCCTCAGGCTTGGTCAGGGCGCCGACGTCGATGGCGTCCACCTGCCCGGTACGTCCAGTCAACCGCTCCAGCACTTCGAGACGCACGAAAATGCGGTCTTCTTCGTCGCCTCCGGTGGGAAGAATGCCCGCGACGCTGAAGGGCTCACCTAAAAGATCGAGCGTCGAACCGGGATGCAAGTCCAGCCGCCGTGCCAAGGAGGCGCCGATGATGCATCGGGCGTCGTGGGGATCGGTCTGACGATCATCGATCCACTGGCCCTCCACGTGCCAGGTAGAATTCAGCGCGCGTACGCCGGCGGTGCTGTGCGTCCCATCCGGCGCCTGAAGATTCCGGCGGAACCACACGCCTTCGACGGGCACGTCGCGCCCGTTTATTTTGGTCTGCGCGTGAAGGGAGGGTGACACTGCGGTGATATTCAAATGCCAGAAAATCGCCTTGATTTTCGGTACATCCTCCACCGGAATGAATTCGTCTTTCGCCGCCGGCTGGTAGCGAATGCCGCCGATATCCACCGGGAGCGAGGCCGACTTCGGCGTAACCAGCAGATTTGCGCCGAGGTTGCGGAGTTCGCGATTCACACGGTCGCCGACGTCGAGCATAGCGCCGAGCATGGCGGTAGCCACGGCCGACCCAAGTGCGACCGCGCCAATGGCCATAGCCTTACGGCGCGGCGCGCGGCGAATCGACTGCCCGACGAATCGCAGAAACAAGTCAGCGGCTCCCGGCGCGGAAGATCTTCACACCCGCCAGCAATTTATCCGCGGGGATGACGATCTGATCGCCATCGACGTACGATGCAAGCGGGATGGGATTACACCCGCCTTGCTGGCCGATGGTGGGGATGTTGATGGCGGAGGCGCAGTTTTTGCAAATCACATTCTGGCCTTTTTGATAGTAGCCCTGAGTTCCGCAAATCTCGCAGGCGTCAAAAGCAATGGCGACGGATTGATCGGGCCGGCGGATGGCGATGATGCGCACCGTGACACCGTCCGATTCGACAGCGAAGCGGTGCAACATGCCGTCATTTACGGAGCTCACCGGAACCCGGGCTACGCCGCCGGTTACCATGATCGGAATCGCGGCGGAAAGATCGGTTTCCGACTTCGCGTAAAGGAACTCGGCAGTGATGGTCAACATGAACAAGCCGGCGGCCGAGCACGCGGCCACAACCCACATATGTTCGCGGCGCGCGGTCCATTTAGCTTTGCGGAGGGCGGCGCCTTCCAAATGGGAGACTTCAGGGGCGCGGCGCCGTCGCCATTCCATAAGCAGCATGGTGGCGGCGAGGGCCAGGATCATGACGAAGAAGAATGCGTCATTTCGTACAATGGGTCCCACCAGTGCCATCTCCTGGGAGCTGGCGGGGAGAATGAGGCCCTCGGAGAGCTCGTGCAGCCCGGTGATAGTGAGTTGCAAAACCACGACCATGAGAATCACGGTAGTCACACGGAAGAAGCTGCGGAGATCGATGCGGATAGTGCCGCGGACGAAGCTGACCCCGAACAAAACGGCCAATCCCAGGCCGAGAGTGGTGCCCAAGGTTTGCATCAGGCCGTCGGTATCGAAGCGGAGCGCCATCAGCATCAGGACCAATTCCACGCCCTCGCGGAAAATCATGAGAAAAACGAATAAAAAAATGCCCCACCCGGCGGAACCGCCGGCCGTCCTTTGTTGCAACCCAGTTTCAATTTCGCTCTTCAAGCCGCGGGCATGTCGGTTCATCCACAGCACCATGCTGAAGACAAAAACGGCGCTTACCAGCAGCAGCGGACCCTCGTAGCGGTCTTCACTGACGTTGGTCCGATAAAGCACAGCCGCCACCGAAATGCTTGCAAACACGGCGGCTCCCAAGGCCTTGTATACCGAAGATAGCAAGGCGTCCCGGCCGGTCTTACGCAGGTAAGCAACGGCAATGGCGATCACCAGCGCGGCTTCCACGCCCTCACGCAGGGCAACCACAAAGATGGACAACATAGCAACTCGGTTGCAAGTAGCATTGTAACAGCATTGCGGCGAAGATTGGGGCTGGGATGCGGAGAGCCTCCGGCCCAGACTGCGACGTACGCTTGCGGAGGGAAGCCCACGCAGACTTCCGCTACGCGCGTAACGCTCCTCCGAAGGTCCGGACCGGATGGATCGGACGGCTCTCGCTTAGCCAAATAGTGCGAGGAAAGCGCGACCGTTTCACGTCAGCAATCCGCGGGCACGGATCGCCGGGCCCGCAACCAGCGAAGCGCCGCGATTCGCGCCAACCTGACCGCCATCGTGACACACCGCACATGAATCCACAGGAACGGTAAGCCGACGCCGATATTGCGTGATGCCGATTTTTTCTTCGCTCTGGTTCGTTGTGCGTGCTAAAATTTTCGCGTGCTCGATTCTGCGGCCAGGCAAGAGTATACGCGTCAGGATGTGCGCCGCATGCTCGGCGTTTCGGAACAACAGTTGCGAAGCTGGGAACGGCACGGTCTCATTCGCGGCGCGGCGCCGTTTTCATTTTCCGATCTGATCGCACTCAAGACGCTGCAAAAATTGCGTGAGAATCACGTACCGCCGAGAAAAATCGGCCGCGCGCTGACGGCGCTGAAAAAGAAGCTGTCTCACGTGGCAGAGCCCCTGTCCGAATTGAAAATCTTCTCCGATGGGCGCACTATCACCGTACAAATCGCCGGCCAGAGAATGGAAGCCCTCACCGGTCAGATGTTGTTCAATTTCGACGCGTCCGAGTTGGGAAGCCTTCGGTCGTTCCAGCCCAAACCGGCGATGGATCGCGCGACCGTGGAACGTCAGGCCGAAACCTACTTTCAACAGGGGCTGGCGCTGGAAGAGGCCGGAGCGCCTATCGAAAAAGCGATCGAGGCTTACCAGAGGGCGGTTGATCTCAACCCCGGCGCGGCAGGGGCCCTGGTCAACCTCGGAACTATTTTCTACCGCCAGCGCAAGTACGAAGAGGCGGAGCGCCAATACCAGCGTGCCATCGAGGTGGATGCCAGTTATCCGCTGGCGCACTACAACCTGGGCAATCTGTTCGACGAGCGGGGCGACCTCACGCGCGCAGAACAGCATTACACTACCGCACTCGAGCTCAACCCCAATTATGCCGATGCGCACTTCAATCTGGCGCTGCTTTCGGAGCGCCGGGGCGATTTCCTCAAAGCGGTCCGCCATTGGAAGAGCTATCTCAAGCTGGATAACACCGGCACCTGGGCCAACATCGCGCGGCGGCAGCTCGAGAAGCTGCGCGATGCTACCCTGATCCGTCCCCGGCCCAGCGCGTGAGGCGATTGCTGGCCGGCTTTCGGAACGTGAACGCGCGAGCGATAAACTGGTAGCTGGATCGTTGTTCTCGCCGAGATGCGTAGTATCCTGCTTAGCCTCCCGCTATTCTGGCTGCTGGTTGCCGGCTGTGGTTCGCGGAGCGAACATGCACCCGCGATCGGCGTGGCTTATGCCGGTCCCTCGAAGCTGATCCTGCGGCAGGAGATTAACCCGCGATCCGCAGTGGTCGCTACGGCCGATCACGGCGAGCGTCTCGAAATCATTCAACAGCGCCGGCGTTTCATCAAGGTTCGCACCACGAAAGGTCAGGAGGGTTGGACTGAGGAGCGGCTGCTGCTCACCCCCGACGAGGTGGCCTACCTGAAGCGCTTCAATCAGCAAGCTCGCTCGCTGCCCTCGCAAGGTGTGGCAACCACTTACGATGCAATGAACATCCACACCGAGCCGTCACGCTATGCGCCGAGTTTCGTGCAGTTGAAGGAGGGCGAAAAGTTCGATGTGATCGCCCACGAACTCGCGCCACGCAAGCCGCCCCCACGCAAACCCCTGGTGACGTCCGCGCCAAAGCCGGACACCTTCAAGAAGGCTGCGAAGCAGCCCAAGATCCCGCCCCCACCCACGCCGCCGCCACCCGGACCGCCGGCGGACTGGTTGGCTCTGTCCAAGACGGATATGCCGCATGATGAGGACAAGGACGCCGCGGACTCCGAACCCGAGCCGTCCGACGATTGGACCCTGGTGCGTACGGCCACTGGCGAAACTGGCTGGGTGCTCACCCGCCGCCTCTTCATGGCCATTCCGGATGAAGTCGCGCAGTATGCCGAAGGACGCCGGATCACCTCATATTTTCCTCTGGGCGAGATTCGGGATGGTGATCAGGTAAAGAAGATCTGGCTCTGGACAACCATCGAGGGGTCACTTCTTCCCTACGATTTCGACAGCTTCCGGGTTTTTGTCTGGAGCCTTCGCCACCACCGTTATGAGACTGCTTACATTCAGCGTCGCGTAAAGGGCTATTTCCCAACGTTGGTGGAGCCGCCCGGGTTTTCGCTCTGCGTGGATGCCCCTGACGGTACGCGCACGCGGCGCATCTACTCCCTGGTGGGAAACACGGTACGCCCGGCAGGTGACAAACCGTGCAACCCTCCCGCTGTTGAGAAGCGTCCCGAGCCGGCGCCCCTGCTCGTTGCACAAGTGCGCAAACCCAGCCCAGCGCCCGCCTCAGCCTCTTTTTACGATCGTGTGACAGCGCGGCTCCGCTCGCTTCGCAAGCGCTGGTTCAATCGATAAGGTCCACGGCAATCCACAGAATGTAACATCCCTCGGAGGCTACCTTCTTCCCACAGGTGTTTCGTTACAATCGTGATAGCGGCAGCAATGAAGGCAGGGCTGGCGGTCGGTGAACCGCTGCACGCTTCGCAAATGCAAACCGTTCTGGTCATTGACGACGACGAGAGCCTGCGCGACACCATCGGCGTGCTGCTCGAACAGGAAGGCTTTCGCCCGGTGCTCGTAGCCGACGGCCGTGAGGGCTTCGAAAAGGCCCTGCTCCTGAAGCCGGAACTGATCCTGGTGGATCTGCGCCTCCCCGGCATGAGCGGCGTCGATATCTGCAAACAACTGCGTGCCGCCCACATGCAGACGCCCATCATTGTGCTCAGTGCCGTAGGCGACGAAGTGGACAAAGTGATTTTGCTCGAGATCGGCGCCGACGACTACGTAGTGAAACCCTTTGGCACCCGCGAACTGCTTGCGCGTATCCGCGCCCTGTTACGCCGTAGTTCTCCGGATGCGCGGAAGGTCTTTCATTTTGCCGAAGCCGAGATCGATCTCGACCGCCGCGCCGTCTCGAAGCACGGCGAAGAGCTCAAACTCACCCCCGCCGAATACAACCTGCTGACCTACTTCCTGCAGAATCCGGATCGCCCGCTTACGCGCGATATGATTTTGAACTCTGTTTGGGGATATCAATCGTTTCCGAATACCCGCACCGTGGATGCTCACGTGGTGAAATTGCGCCAGAAGCTCGAGCCCGATCCCAACGTGCCGCGCCACTTTCTTACGGTTCACGGCGTGGGCTACCGGTTCGTCCCATGATTGGCTATATC
>JASHOO010000080.1 GCA_030041035.1 Bryobacteraceae bacterium
AAACTCGGCTTTCGGCTCGCTCTCGTGCTCCGCCATCCAACCTATGTATACCTCGGGTTTGCAGTGCCCGCTCAAGCGGCGGTAAAATCTGGGAAGTTTGCACTCCTTAAAAGGAGCACCGCCGCTATGCTTCGTTTGGACGCCGACAAGCCGGTGGAGTTTTGCGATGGCTTGCGCCGGCGCGATTTCCTCCATGCTGGTTCCCTTTCCTGCCTCGGCCTCGGTCTCCATCAACTCTTCGGCCTGAAGGCGTTCGGCGCGGTCGACAACGCGAAAAGTGACATCAACTGCATCATGCTGATGCTCGTCGGTGGCCCCTCGCAGCTCGACACCTGGGATATGAAGCCCAACGCGCCCGCCGAAATCCGCGGCCCCTATAAGCCCATCAAAACCAACGTCAGCGGCATGGAAGTCTCCGAAAATTTCCCGCTGATGGCCAAACACGCCGACAAGTACGCGCTCATTCGCAGCGTCTATCACACCGCCGCCGCCGTCCACGATACCGGCCATCAGATGATGCAGACCGGCCGCCTCTTTCAGGGCGGCATCGAGTATCCCCACATCGGCTGCGTGCTGGCCAAGCTCAAAGGTCCCAACGGCGATGTGCCGCCCCATGTCCTCATGCCGCATCCCATCGGCAACACCGGCGGCAACATGCCGCACGGGCAAACCGCGGGCTTCCTCGGAAAAACCTTCGATCCCTTCGTCCTGAACGCCGACCCGTCGGACCCCAACTTCAAAGTCCCGGACATGCTGCCACCCGATTATCTGTCTGCTCTCCGCGTCGATCGCCGCCGCAACTGGCGCGAGATGATCGATCACACCGTCAGCAAGTTTGAAACTTCCCAGGACGCACGCCTGCTCGACGCCACCTTCCACCAGGCCTACACGCTCATGTCCTCGCAGAAAGCGCGCGAAGCGTTCGAGCTGGCGAAGGAACCGGAAGATGTGCGCCAGCGCTACGGTCTGAACCGCTTCGGCCAGAGCTGCCTGCTCGGCCGTCGCCTCATCGAGGCCGGAGTTCGCTTCGTTACCGTCAACATGTTCGAAACGGTGTTCGACGAGATCACCTGGGACATCCACGGCTCCAAACCCTTCAGCCCCATCAGTTGCTACCGCGATCTGGTGGGCCCCATGTTCGACCACGGCTTCAGCTCGCTGTTGCAGGATTTGCAGGATCGCCGTTTGTTGGACACCACCATGGTCGTCGCCATGGGCGAGTTCGGCCGCACTCCCAAAGTGAATCCCGCAGGCGGCCGCGATCACTGGCCGCAGTGCTGGACCATCCTGATGGCCGGCGGTGGCATCAAAGGCGGGAAGATAGTCGGCGCATCCGACGATATCGGCGCCGCTCCCAAAGACCGTCCCACCACTCCGGGCGAAGTTGCCGCGACCATCTACCGCTCCCTCGGTGTCCCGCTCGAATTGGAATTGCCCGGCGCCCAGGGCCGCCCCATTCCGCTCGTCGAGCGCGGCACAGAACCGATCAAGGAGCTGTTTACATAGGCATGCTAAAACTCCTTGCCCCCTTGTTTGCGGCGGGTGCTCTGCTCTATGCGGCCAATGATCTCGCCATTCAGCCCGGCTCCGTCGAGCTCAACGGTCCCGAAGCGCGCCAGCAACTGTTAGCCGAAGCTTCTCTACCCGATCACCAGGAAGATTGGACCCGCAAGGCCGAGTGGCGCTCCTCGAATCCAAAAGTCGCCATCGTGGACGCCACCGGCGAATTGCGCCCGATCGGAGACGGCGACGCGACCATTACCGCTGTAACCAACGGCCGCACCGCGACTGCGGTGGTTCATGTGAAGAATTCGCAGACCCCACACACCTGGAGCTTCCGTAATGACGTGATTCCGGTGATGACGAAGGTCGGCTGTAACGGGGGCGCCTGCCACGGCGCGCTGGCGGGCAAAAACGGTTTCAAACTGACCTTGCGCGGCTACGATCCTGACGTGGACTACGATACGTTAACTCGCCAGTCCGTGGGCCGTCGCGTCGATCCCGAAGAGCCGGCTCGCAGCCTGATGCTCCTCAAACCCACCATGGCAGTGCCGCACGGTGGCGGCAAACGCTTCGATACTAATTCGCTGGAGTACAAAATTCTTTCGGGTTGGATTGCCGAAGGCATGCCGCGCCCGCGCGATGACGATCCGCAAGTCACGGCTCTGGAGGTTTTTCCCGCCGCGGTCCGCCTCGCCCCCGGCGCCGAACAGCAGCTCGTCGTGCGTGCCAGATACTCCAACGGCGAGGTGCGCGATATCACCCGCTGGGTGAAGTTCAGCTCCACCGACGACGGTGTCGCCTCCGTCGATGATCTCGGCCACGTGAAAATGAACGGTGACGGGGAGGCCGCCATTACGCTGTGGTATTCGAGCCGCGTTCTCTACTCACGCGTGACCGTTCCGTATCCCAACAAGATCGATGCCTCGGTTTACGAAAAATTTCCCCGGCACAACTATATCGATGACCTGGTTCTCGAAAAACTGAAAACTCTGAACATCGCGCCCTCCCCTTTGGCCGATGATTCCACTTTCATTCGTCGGGCATATCTCGATGCTATGGGTATGCTGCCGACTTCCGAAGAAGTCGAGGATTTCCTGGCCGACAAATCGCCCGACAAACGTGAAAAACTCATCGCGAATCTGATCACTCGCGATGAATTCGTCGACTACTGGGCGTACAAGTGGTCGGATTTGCTGCTCGTGTCGAGCCGCAAGCTGCGCTCGAATGCCATGTGGTCGTTTTACGACTGGATTCGCGAAAGCGTTAAAACCGATAAACCCTGGGACCAGTTCGCCCGCGAAATCTACACCTCATCCGGCAACACACGGCAAAATGGTGCACTGAACTACTTCGTCATCCACAAAGACCCGATCGACATTGCGGAGAACGCCACCCAAGCTTTTCTCGGCCAGCGGCTGACTTGCGCGCGCTGCCATAATCACCCGCTGGAAAAGTGGACGCAGAAACAGTACTACCAGTTTGCAAATCTGTTTGCCCGCGTGGGTGAGAAAAACGGCGACGAACCTGGCGATATCGTCGTATTTGCAAAAGCTTCGGGCGACATTAATCACCCACGGCTGCTGAAACCACTTCTGCCCACGCCGCTCGACGGCACCCCCATGCCGCTCGATTCCCCCGAAGACCGGCGTGTGCACTTTGCGGAATGGCTCACAAGCAAGGACAACATCAGTTTCCAGCGGGCGATCGTGAATCGCGTGTGGGGCAACTTCATGGGCCGCGGCATCGTGGATCCGGTGGATGACGTGCGCGCCACCAACCCGGCGTCCAACGAGGAGCTCTTCAACGCCCTGTGTAAAGACTTCGTCGATCATGGTTTCCGTATTCAGCACCTGGTTGCCACCATTATGAATTCGGCGGTTTATCAGCTATCGGCTGAGGCAAACGTAACTAACACAAACGACAACAAATATTATTCCAAGTACATTGTGAAGCGGTTGCCGGCGGAGGTGCTGCTGGATGCCATGTCGCAGGTGACCGGAGTTGCGACGCAGTTCAGTGATTATCCGCTGGGCGTGCGGGCGCTGCAATTGCCGGATACGCAGGTGAAGTCGGAGTTTCTCTCATCGTTCGGGCGGCCGCCGCGCATTTTGTGCGACGCAGCAGAGCGATCCAGTGCGCCCAGCGTGGCGCAGGCACTGCATGTGATCAACGGTGACACGCTCAACCTGAAACTTTCAGCGCCGGATGCGTATCCGGCGCTGGCCATCAAGCTGGGTTTGTCGGATTCGCGGATCCTCGATCACCTGTTTCTATCGGCATACAGCCGTTACCCGAGCGAAGCGGAGAAGCAGCCGATGCTGGAGGCGTTGAGAAAAGCTCGAGTAATGACCGGATCGGCGGATGTGCAGCGGGAAGCGCGGCGGCAGGCGCTCGAAGACATGATGTGGGCCATGCTGACGAGCAAGGAGTTCATGTTCAACTACTGATGCGGCTGATCGGGGCATTGCTTCTTACCTCGGGTGTTTTGGCGAGAGCGCAGGATGCGCCAAGCTTTGCCAATGATGTTGCGCCGATCCTGGCGGCCAATTGTGCAGGCTGCCATGGCGCGAATATGCGCATGAGCGGGCTGACTCTAGATACGTATGACGGCGTGGCAAAGGGTGGGAATCACGGCCAGGTGATCGAGCCGGGGAAAAGCGAAGCGAGCCGCTTGTATTTGATGATTACGGGCAAGGTTGCGCCGGCGATGCCGCTGGCTGGAAAGCCGCTGGCCCAGGGCGACATCGAAACCATCCGGAAATGGATTGACGGGGGCGCCAAGCCGCCGACGCCGGAAGAGGCGCGCAAGCTGGCGGCGCGACTCGCCACTCCGACTATCCCCGACATCAAGCCGAAAACAGGACTGCATCCACAGATCGGGGCGCTGGCATACCGGCCGGACGGCAAGCTGCTGGCGCTCGGAACTTACAAGGAAGTTCGTCTGGCCGATCCGGCTACCGGGCAGACCATGGCCACACTCACGGGCCATGCCGAGGCGGTGCGCGCGATTGCGTTTTCGCCAGACGGTAGCTTGCTCGCGGCGGCAGGCGGACTGCCGGCGCGATCGGGCGAAGTGAAGATCTGGGATGTCGCGGCGCGCAAAGAACTGCGCACCATCAAGGGCCACAGCGATTGCATTTACGCCGTAGCGTTCTCGCCCGACGGGAAGAGTCTCGCAACATCCAGTTACGATAAGCTGATCAAACTGTGGAGCCTCGAGACGGGCCAGGAAATCCGCACGTTCAAAGACCACATTGATGCAGTTTACGCTCTGGCATTCACGCCGGATGGCAAAAGGCTGATTTCAGGGGCAGCGGACCGCACGGTGAAGGTGTGGAACACGACAACGGGGGAGCGGCTGTATACGCTCAGCGAGCCACAGGATGGACTCAACACGATCGCACTCGACCCCAGCGGGAAGTTTGTGGCCGCGGGCGGCCTGGATAAGACTATCCGGATTTGGGAACTCGGGCCGAAGGGCGGCACGCTCGTGAACTCGCTGATCGCGCACGAGGACGCTGTCCTGAAGCTGGCGTATTCGCCGGACGGCAAGTTAATCGCTTCGAGTGCGGCTGACAGAACCATCAAGATATTCCACGCGCGGGACCTGACGGAAGTGAAGACCTACGCAAATCAGCCGGACTGGGTGCTTTCACTGGAGTTTTCCCCGGACGGCAGAACGATCGCGGCGGGCCGCTATGACGGCTCTTTAGAAATCTATAACGTCGAGAAACTGGCGACAGCACCGGTGCACCAGGCGCTCAATGTGAGCCACTGAGGTTCTGTATGTTACGAGTTCTACTTATTGCCGGGACAGTCGTGGCTGCATGCGCGCAGACAGCGACGGAATGGCCGACGGGAAACCGCACGACTCCGCCGACGATCAATTCGGTAACGCCGCTTGGAGTGGCGCGTGGCGCCACGGTAGAGATGAATGTCGAAGGCCTGAACCTGGCTAAGACAAGCGCAGTGTACTTCAGCGAGCCGGGAATCCAGGCGCGCATCCTTCGCATCAAGGAGCTGCCTGATTTGCCGGATATCCGGCTAGGATCGGCGGGCACTGTTTCGACCGTGGATCTGGGCCCGTTGCCGCCGCGCAATCAGGTGACTCTGGAGTTGGATGTCAGTCCCGAAGTACCCATTGGGACAGTCGCCATTCGGTTGCAGACTCCGCTGGGCACAACTCCGGTGGCGCGATTTGCAGTCGAGCCATATTACGGCGAAAGCCCGGATCGTGAGCCGAACGATACGCCTGAAGAAGCTGTTGAAACGTATCTGCCCACGATACTGGTGGGTGCGATTTCCAAGCCGGGCGATGTGGATTACTACAAGATTGCCGTTCACGATGGCGAGCAGTTGGTTTTTCAAAATTCGGCCGAAGAGCTGGGATCGAGTCTCGAGCCGGTGATCGGGATTTACGATGCAAACCAGAATCTGCTAGAAGCATTCGGCGAAGACGGGGGCCGCGAAGCGAATCGTTTTGCGTACCGATTTGCGAAGGGTGGAACTTATTACATTCGAGTGTCGGATTATGAAGGGCGCGGCAACGGAGGGCGCTTCTACCGGATCAAAGTGGGACAGTTTCCGCTGGCGGTTGCGGCGTTTCCTTTGGGATTGCAGCAAGGCAAGACGGCGGAGATTGATTTGACTGCCTACAACCTAGGTACGGGCAAGGTTGAGGTGAAAGGAGAGCCTTCGCGCGAAGATCCGCGTGCAGTGATTTTCCGGCCTCAAACGAAGAAGGGTGCGGCCTTCAATCGCGTGAAGCTGGCGCTTGGCCAGGAGCCGGAAGTTCCGGCGTCGGGCAGCAACACGACGCCGGCACAAGCACAACCTATTAGCCTCCCCGTGACGGTGAACGGCAAGCTCGAAGCGGCGGCAAATTACTATCTCTTCCGGGCGCATAAGAATCAGCAGGTCGTGTTCGAAGTGAATGCGAATCGGCTGGGCTCGCCGCTGGATTCGCTGCTAGAGATTCTAGACAGCAAAGGCGCTCCGGTGGAACGCGCCACGGTTCGCTGCGTACTGGAGACCTCGACGACGCTTTCGGACCGCGATTCGTCAGACCGGGGGATTCGTCTGGCGTCACAGACGGGATTGGCTGTGGGCGACTACCTGCTGATCGGTGGGGAAATTATTCAAGTGCAGGCGATGCCGCGCGGACCCGATGACGATTTCTTCTTCAGCGGGTTCGGTAGCCAGAGGCTGGCGTACCTGGACACGACGCCCGAAGCGCATGCCATCGATCAGGCGGTCTACAAGGTGCAGATTTATCCGGCGGGGCAACAATTCGCGCCCAACGGCCTGCCCGTGGTGCATCTGATGTTTCGCAACGACGATGGCGGGCCGGGCTACGGCAAGGATTCGCTGCTGCACTTTAAGGCGCCGGAGGACGGCGACTACATCGTGCGGCTGCGCGATGTGCGGAAGCTGATGGGGGCGGACTATGCGTATCGCCTGACAATGCGGGAGCCAACGCCGGATTTTGTGCTGACGGTTTCGCCTCGGAATCCGAACGTACCGGTTGGCGGGCGAATTCCCCTCACCGTGACTGCGCTACGCATCGATGATTTCGAGGGGCCGATCGACGTGGCGCTCCGGAATCTGCCCGCAGGCTTGCATGCGACGCGAGGAACGATTGCTCCGGGGCAGAGCAGCACGACGCTGCTAGTGAGCGCGGACGATGGGGCACGACTCGACCATGCAGCACCGCTCGAAGTAGCGGGCCGCGCGCGGCTCGGCCACGGCTGGGAAGAACGATGGGCTAATCCGGAAGACAGCCTGAAACTGATTTCCCTGATGCCCAAACCGGACATTATGATAACGGCCGAGACGAAAGAAGTGACGCTTGAGCCGGGTGGAACCGCGGAGGTTGAAGTTGCGATTCAGCGGAACAATGACTACGGCGGGCGGGTACCTGTAGAGGTGCGCAATCTGCCGCCGGGCGTGCGCGTGCTGGACGTCGGGTTAAACGGAGTGCTGATCAACGAGACAGAGAATCGACGGAAATTCGTGCTGGAGGCGCTGGCGAGTGCGCAGCCGATTGAGCAGGCCATTGTGGTAGCGGGCGACATTGAGACTCGTGCGGGCAGCCAGCAGAATTCGTATGCTGCAGAACCTATTGTCCTCAAAGTTCAGACGAAAATGCAGGCAGGCGGCTCGATGGCTGATCGCACATATGCAAAGCCGTCAGCCCAAAAGTAGATGTCCCATACGACATTAGTGAGAGAAGCTCTAGCTGCGGGTGAAGGAATTGTGCGTCTAGCGCCATGCTGGGTGCCGCGATCGTTTCTTATGCCGGGCGGGCGGTTGAAGCTGGATCCCCGTGATCTTTATGCTTTGGGCGCCCATCGCGGCGGCATTGACGAGCGCTGGTTCGCGTCAACGACAAAAGCTGACAACGGACCGGGCACACCGGAAGACGAGGGCCTCAGTTATATCGCAATGGATGGACGCCGCGTTTTGCTCAAGGAAGCCATCGAAACGTTGGGTAATGAGTTTCTGGGAGCTCAAGTGATGGCTGAGCAGGGCGGGTGGAACGTGCTGTGCAAATTTTTCGACAACTTAGGACCGATTCCTCATCACATGCATCAGTCTGAGGACGATGCACGGAAGGTGGCTCAGCACGGTAAGCCAGAAGCATATTACTTCCCTCCGCAATATAACGTGAAGGAGAATAACTTCCCATACACCTTCATGGGCCTAGAGCCTGGGACCACGAAGGACGACGTGCGCCGTTGCCTGGAGCGCTGGGACGAAGGCGACAATGGGATCCTTTATCATTCGAAGGCTTACAAGCTGAAGCCAGGCACGGGATGGCAAATAGATCCTGGCATATTACATGCACCCGGGTCATTAGTGACTTACGAACCACAAGTAAACTCGGACGTATTTGCCATGTTTCAGTCGATGGTGGAAGGACGTGCAGTGCCGTGGTCACTGTTAGTCAAAGATGTTCCGGCTGAGTATCATCACGACCTGGATTACATTATCGGAATGCTGGATTGGGATGCAAATACGGATCCGCACTATGCCGAGCATCGCACCTATCATCCTAAGCCCGTCGGACCGGAGGCTGAGATGGCGGATCAAGGTTACTCAGAGAAATGGGTAGCGTACTCGACGAGTTATTATTCAGCCAAGGAACTTACAGTACACCCAGCTCGCTCTGTTATTATTCGTGATGCGGCCGCATACGGCTTGATTCTGACGCAAGGTTGGGGATTGGTAGGGACAATAGAAGTGGAGACGCCGTCGTTGATTCGCTTCGGGCAAATGACAAAGGATGAGCTCTTTGTTACGGCTGCGGCGGCAAAAAGTGGGGTGAAGGTGACTAATCGCAGTGATAAGGAAAATCTGGTCCTGTTGAAGCATTTTGGCCCGGGTAATCCGGACGCAAAAGGGCTCCGAAAGTGAAGGTCGGCGTCAACGTACTTATTTGGACGGCTAACTTCACACGTGAACATCTTCCACTGCTGCCGGAGATCAAACGTCGCGGATTCGATGGGATCGAAGTACCGATTTTCTCAACAACGGATTTCGAAGCAACTGCAATCCGGCGCGGCGTGGAGGAGAACGGGCTAGAATGTACGTGCTGTTCAGCGATTCCGCACGGATTAAGCGCTCTCTCTGATGACGGTGCAGTGCGGCAGAAGACTCGGACATATCTAGAAGAATGTATCAAGCTAGCGGCGGATGCGGGTGCGAAGATACTGGCCGGGCCATTATATTCCCCGGTTGGCTATTTGCCTGGGAGACGGCGCACGATAGATGAATGGAAACGGGCAGTTGGGTGTTATCAGTTATTAGGCCCGATATTGGAAAGCTACGGGGTAACTGCAGCAATCGAGCCGCTCAATCGGTTTGAGACCTACTTTCTCAACACGGCGGAAGATGCGGCGGCGCTATGCGATGAAGTCAATCATCCGAATGTAGGGCTTCTGATTGACACGTTTCACGCGAACATCGAAGAGAAAAACATCGGACAGGCGTACCGTACGACGGGGCGGTACTTGAAGCATGTACACACGTGTGAGAACGACCGCGGGATACCGGGATCGGGCCATGTGGAGTGGAATGACGTATTCGCGGCCCTATGTGAAATGGGGTACGACGGGTGGCTCACGATTGAAAGCTTTGGATTTGCCATGGGGGAAATTTCGGCGGCCGCGGCAATCTGGCGGGACCTAGCCCCGGCACCGGAATCGATCGCGTTCGAAGGTATTGAGTTTCTGCGGCGCCACATGATACCACCGGCAGGTGCGATAGACTGAACCATGCGCAGTACTCGCCGACAACTTATCGGGACCATCGCGGGCGCCGCGCTGGCCGCACAAGGGACGAACACAGTGACTCAGTACATACGGTATCGTCATAACTCGACGACGAGCTACGGGATTCTCGATGGTGAGACGGTTCGCGAGCTTCGCGGCGACTTATTTGGGGAGCATAAGGAGACCGGCGCGAGACACCAGGTCTCGGAAGTGAAGCTGCTCTATCCATGCGAGCCGCCGAAGATACTCGCGGTGGGCTTGAATTACAAGAGTCACTTAGGCGACCGAAAGGCACCGGAACACCCGGAGATTTTTTACAAACCGATTACAGCTCTCCAGCATCCGGGGGATGATATTGTCATTCCGGCATCGGCAAAGAATGTGCATTACGAAGGCGAGATGGTGCTGGTGATCGGGAAGCGAGTTAGTCGAGCGGCGGCCGAAGAAGCTCGTGCGGCGATCTTCGGAGTGACGTGCGGCAACGATGTGAGCGAGCGCGACTGGCAAGGCGGAGCCGACAAGGATCTGCAATGGTGGCGTGCGAAGGGAGCGGACACGTTCGCGCCCCTGGGGCCAGTGATCGTGCGGGGACTCGAATACGGGAACCTGCTTCTCCAGACACGACTGAACGGGAACGTGGTGCAGAAGCAGTACACGTCGGACTTAATCTTCGACGGTCCCACGATCGTGAGCTGGATCAGCCAATACGTGACCCTTACGCCGGGCGATGTGATCTATACGGGGACTCCCGGACACACGAGCCGGATGAACGGGGGCGACGTGGTGGAAGTGGACATCGAAGGTATCGGCGTGCTGCGCAGCCGAATTGCGCTGGCGTGAGGCGCTTCCTCAGCGCCAGCTCACACCGCCGGCGGCGCCGAAGGCACGGGCTGGAGGCGGGCTGAGCACCTTTTGCACGCGCTCCAGCAGGCTGTCGGACGTAAACGGCTTGGGCAAGAAGCCAAGGGCACGGTCGAGAATCTTTACTCGCACTACTTCGGAGTCCGTACAACCGGACATGAAAAGTACTTTGAGATGCGGTCGCAACGCCAAAATACGTTCGGCGAGGTCCGGTCCGCTGACTTCGGGCATCACGACATCCATCAACATCAGGTCGATCGAAAGATCATCGCGTTCGGCCATCCGCATGGCACTCTCAGCACTATGAGCTATGAGAACATTGTAGTCGCCACATTCGAGCATGCACTTGATTACACTGAGTACGGACAGATCGTCATCCACCACAAGAATGGTTCTAGCCTCGGGTAAAGCATTGTAATTCGTCAACATTGTTTTGTCAGTCCTTAACTAACTTTGGCTATAATTGTGACGCTCGACGAAGGAATAAGCAAGCAATCTTTCCGATCTCTTTGGGTAACCAAAAGTGGTTAATGAAGAGGTGATAACTTTAGTTAGCAATAAGTTAATGGTGAACGAGTTAGCCTGGGGGGCTGAGACGAGGTCCTATGCGCCTCCAGAAAAAGTAAGCTGGTATGCCGCTCGCAATCATCAGAAAGGCCACGGTTGAGGGACGAGGCTGCGTGATCCAGGTGTTGGCGACGAACCACGCGGCCACGGCGGTAAACAGTATTGGCGTGATCGGATAGCCCCACATGCGGTAAGGCCGCAGGCGGTCCGGGTACTTGCGGCGCAGGATGGGAACCCCCGCGACCGTCAGGCCGTAGAAGAACCAGGCGGCGATCATGCCGTAGGGGACGAGCGTTTCGAACGAGCCGGTCAGCACCAGAATCGCAGCCCACACGGCCTGCACCGTGATGCCGACCGAAAGCGTCTGGTAACGCGGGTGTATGACGGCCAGGCGACGGAACAGCAGGCCGTCGCGAGCCATGGCGAAGCAGAGGCGCGGCACGGTCATGATCAAGCCGTTGAGGGCGCCGCCAATCGAAAGCAGGATGGTGATGGAGAGAATCATGCCGCCCGCCTGACCGAGAGTATGCTCGGCGACCGCGGCTGCGGTGTGATCGGTTTTGGCTATGACGGAGACTGGCAGGATACGCAGGTAGGCCAAGTTAGCCAGGCAATAGACCGCGATCACACAGGCAAGACCCAGCGCCAGACTTCTGGGAATATTGCGATTGGGATCGTGAATCTCTCCAGCGACGTGACTGATGCTCGGCCAGCCGTCGTAGCAAAGCACCACGGGGACCATGGCGGCTCCCAGCGCGCTCCAGGAAAATGCCCCACGGGGAAGCGCCCAGCTCGCTACCGAAGTGGTTCCCGGCAGGAATGCGCTGCCTGCGATGATACACAGGCCTGCGACCTTCAAGGCTGTTAAAAGCTTCTGGATAGTCGCGCTGAGGCGGATGCCGCGATAATTCACCAAGGAGAAGACGGCGATGAGCGACACCGAGATCGCTTTGGAGGCGAACGCATGGAGCGGAACGAAGTACGCGAGCGTGATGGAAAAACTGACTGACAGCCAGGCGATGGCCGCCCAGAGCACGACCAGGGTAAACGTCCAGCCGCATAAGAACCCAGCCAGCGGTCCGTAGCACTCCCGCAGGTAGACGTAGTGGCCGCCGGTTTCAGGCATCATGGCACCGAGCTCGGCATACGCCAAGGCGCCGAAGAAACACAGGACGCCAGAGGCGATCCAAATGGCGAGGATCATCGGGGCTGAAGGCAGGGCCTGCGCCACGAGGCGAGGCACGAGGAAGATTCCGGCACCGATCACGATGCCGACGATGATGGAAGCAGAATCGACCAATCGCAGCGTGCGCGGGAGCTGGGTGGTTGCGTCCTTTACAAGGTTCATTGAGCCGGTTCGTCCTTGCACGTGTTTCCCGAGATAGTGTTGGCGGCGAGCACGACCCCGGGGGCCGCGGTGATGCAGTGGACGGACATGCCGAAGCCCGAGATGTCGTTGGCTTCGATGACATTCGCGCGCACCGGCGCCGGATGCTCTCCACGGCTGGTGAGATAAATGCCGCTGCGCAGAAGATCTGGTTGATCGGGGAGATAACCGCAGCCGACGTTTGCATTTCTCCCACCGCAGTGAGCCATATTGATGCGTCGCAGACGATTACGGGCGATGTGGTGACGCTCGCCGATCACAAATATCCCGCTGAACAAAGTGCCGTCCAGAATATTGTCCACGAGCTCAATCCCTTGTGAAGCCATGGCCGGATCGCTGTTGTTGAAGACGATGCCCAGGTTTCCGAAGGGGTAGTGCTCCGGACCGAAACGGTTCACGCACACATTCCCACGAACCACGCCGTCATGAAAGCCGTCGAGGTCGAGGCATTTTCCGTTAACCTCAGAAAACTGGTTGCGTGCATATTCGGAATGGCTGGTATCGCCCGCGGTATCGATGGCGACAGGCGTAGCACGATGCTCCATATCGACATCTTCGAGCGGGTAGCCGATTTCCATACCGGTATTGTCTTCCACGCGGACATGGACGGCGTGGCCCACTTGGACTGCGTCACGGCCGATCGCTTGGAAATGATTGGATGCGATCAAGCCTGCGCCATTGCGGGGCGCGGTTGCCAGCGAATGCGTCCAGATGCCGTTTCCGCGTACGTTGCGCAAGTCACAGTGCGTCACAGTGAAGTTGCGGGTGCCTTCTTCGAGCAGAATGCCGCCAGTGGTATTGTTCCGCCCGCCCTGCGTTCGCGAACCCGAATCGACGACGCGCACGGCGTCAATCAAGACATCGCGTGAGCGGCTTACCAGAACGGCAAAGCCGGAGACGTTGGTAAACCTGACGTTAGAGATCTGAAGGGCCGCTACGCCAGCGGCCAAAATGCCATTGCCCAAGGTGAAATACGCGAAGGGAGTGCTAAACCCCGGCAGGCCGCTGGGCCGCTCGATTGCGTTCCGGTTGCCATCGATTGCGAAATTTCGAAATCGGATGCGGGTCGCTCGCTCGCATCGAAAGATAGCTCGTCCCTGGAAGCGATCCGCTGTGCGCAGGGTACTGCCGGAGGCGGCGCCGCGAATTTCCAGATCGTGAGCGCCGGGTGGAATTGTGATCTCATGCTGAACCGCGGTCACGCCCGCAGGCAATTCAACGGTGCCGGCTCCCGCCTGCAGAGCCCGGCGGATGGCAGCTTCAGCGGTAGTTTCAACCGGCTGTCGGCACCAGATGATCGCGCCGGCGGCAGTGAGCAATGCCGCTACAGCGGCCCACCGCAACTAGGCGACCTCGATCGCGATCGGTGGAAAACGCCGCGATCCCTGCCGCACCTCGAGCTGATGCGCACCCACGGGCAAGTCCGAGGGGAGACGGAAGTTGAATTCGAAGCGGCCCGTGAGGGCATCGGTGGAAAACAGTTCCAAATCCCGGAGCGGCCGCCCGTCAACTAAGGCCGTGACTTCCTCGCCATCCGCCAAGTCTTCCATCATGATCTTCAGGACACCGGTCTCGATACGTGACCCGCCGCACAGATTGGTGCCGTCGCTGACCCAGCAGACGCGCGGCACGGCAGGTCCGCGGGGAATCACTCGCAGCCATGTGGGAGCACAGAGAGGCTTACCCAGCCAGAGCATTTCCACAGGAACGATGCCCGTCCGAACACCATGCGGCAACAGCACATTGATCTGACTGACAGCGTCCCATTCCGGCGGGCCGATGTAGCAAGGATTTCCCGGGGCGCCTTCGAACAGAACGCGGAGATCGTTCAGATCGCAATCCTGGGAGAGTTGCTCCAGGCGAAACGAAGCGTAAGCAAAACCTCCCGATGAGGGAACGACGGACTCCCCTGTGCGTGCATCGCTGATGCGTTCGACCTTGGCAAGAGTGCCGGCATTTTTTAGGGCGGCGCGCCAACCCGCAGGTTGCTTGCGCCAGGTGGTCCACAGGTACTGCGTGCCCTCGCCCTCGAGCAGCAGAAGCTGAAAATCGTGGCGCCGCGTGTATTCCTCGACTTCTGAGCGCGAAAATCGCACACCTTCCCACGTGTCCGGCGGTTTGACGCCGGGCGGCAGGCCGTTCAACTGCAACCGGGCCAAGCCTCCGGTCTTGAGAACGCGGCGGATTTCGTCAAAGTAGGCCAGCACAAGTTCGCGGCTGGGAATGTGCTGGAACACGGCGTAGGAATAAACGAAATCGAAATAATCTGAAGCCAGCGGAGCGAGATCGGCGCCGCTAGTGACGCGCAGATGGATGCTTCGCGATGCCCCGAACCGTTCTTGCGCGAGCCGTATCATTTCGTCGGAGACGTCGACGCCGTGCAGCTCGCCGAAGTTTCGGCTCATGGGTCGCAGCAGCCGGCCGGGGCCGCAGCCGATCTCGAGCGCCCTGCGGTCGACAGGCTGCAAATGGCGCGGGAGGCGCTTCAATTCCTGTTCGAGGGCGCGCACGACGTCGCTCGCCGAAGCGAGAAACTCTTCCTCATCCTGGCCGCGCCGTCCGAACGCGACATAGTAGCGCGCATCTTCGCGGGCGCGCTGGTTCCAGTCGGCGCGCATCTGTTCGAGAATTTCCGGATCGGGCACTATGAATTATTTTGGCTGTTCATCGGTCCGGCTTCAAGTGCGGGGCCTCAGCTGCCGCCAAAGCGCGTCGCGATAGGCGGACAGTTCGGGCACGGCAAGTCCGGCTACTTTGCCCATGTCGTCCCAGCGGCGCAACCGCAGGGCGTCGTTGCCGAAGGGCTGCCGGAGAAACTCGGCCGCTTCCTCTGGTGTAAACATGCCGCCTTGAAGCTGCAAGCTCTTGACCGAGGCGGCGGAAAGTCCACGAAGGTAGTCCGGATCGACGCTGCAAAGGTAGCGCTTCGCGGCGACATGGAGGCGCACCGGCTCGGTGACTGCCGGAGGAAAGTGGCGGCCCAGCCATTGGCAACCGGTGTCCTCATGCCGCGCGTCGATCCCGCGATCCGCGGCGTCCTCGCGCGCATCGATCAGATGGCCGATATCGTGCACGAGCGCAGCCACCACCAGAGCTTCCGGAGCGCCGTCCTCGGCGGCAAAATACGCGGCTTGGAGCGCATGCTCCTCTTGCGATACCGGCTCGCCAAAGTACGCCGACTTTCCGTGATGCTCAAACAGCGCGAAAATTTCGTCAACACAATCCATGCAAAGTCTCCGGGCAGTGGAACACTCATTATGGCGTGTTCGCCCTCGCGACGGCGATGCTACAATAGTTCGGTTGTAACCGGACTGACTCCCGCAGAACTCTGGTTGTTGCCCCGCGATGGGCGCGTAGCTCAATTGGCAGAGCAAGTGACTCTTAATCTCATCAGTGCCGACTTAGCCTGCTTCGCGCATCCTCGTTCTTTTCATGTAAGTAGTATTTCTTTCTGGCTGTTAGCGCGGAATCGCGTGAGAACGGTTGGCAATGCTGAGAACCCCTGAAACAGCCTGACTCCCTGCAAAAGTTCCTACAGTTGATTACCAACGGGTCGGGCAGAAATCCACGCGGCGAACGCGCTGAAGCCGTTTCTTGTTCCAATAGACTTTGCTCACCGACCGCCCTCCAGCCAGGCCTGCACTCCTCCAGGAATTTCGCCGTAGCGACCAACTGGACACCCTCGACCTGCCGCTGGACGATCGCTTCACGGCGCCGGCGAGGATGATCGAGAGCGCGATGGCCGGAGAGGACCGCAAGGCTGTTCGCTTGGCCTGTATGGAATTCCTCCAGAAAGCCTCCGAGTTCTACAACGTCCGCACCCCACCCGTCCGGGTACTCGCGGCGCGACCCATCCAGGTCCGTGAGGGCGGCTGGGGGATGGAATTATTCGGCGACTACGATCCACGTACAAAGGTGATCCGCGTGTGGCTGCGAACCGCGATCCTTAAGCACGTCACCTCATTCGGGACATTCTTCAGCACGCTGTGCCACGAGTTCTGCCACCACCTGGATTTCGAGCTATTCGGATTCCACGATTCCTGGCACACCCGAGGATTCTACGAGCGCGCTGCTGTCCTGTACCACCATGCCCGAGGTACGCCGCGGAAGAAGCTGTTCTGGGTGCCCATGCGAGGCGGTCGGTGGCGGATCAACTGGGCGCGAACGAATCGTGCCAGTGTATGACGGGCGTGGCCGGCGGGCTTCCACGATCATCAGCGGCGCTTCTGGGCCGCTATCTTGCTCGCATCGTCGAACAGGCTTGGCACTGAAATTCCGAGGGCGTTCGCAAGCCTCACGAGGGTCCGGACGGACGGGTTCCTGTATCCGAGTTCCAGATCCGCCAGGTAGCTGCGTTGCATCGAGGCGCGTTCGGCTAGCTGTTCTTGGGACCATCCGCGTGCACGCCGGAGCGATTTGATACGCTCGGCCAAAAGCCGCAAGACGTGGGTCTCGGATACGGGCAACCCCTAATGGTTTCCGAACCACGCGACCATTTTTGTACGATCCGAGTTACAATCAGTGGCGGCCACTTCACGTGTCACGGGCGTAAGAACGAGGGCCGAAGGTGTCCGCGAAGTGCCGAAGGAGGAGTCATGCGGATACGAAATGCGCTCACATTTGCCCTCCTGATCGGAGCAACGTCCCTATCGGCTCAGCCGACCGCGGGGCCGCCTCTTGGCACCATCCCCCATCTGGCGGTTGGTGGACCGTGGCAAACCATAATCACCGTCGTCAATACGGCGAGTTCGCCGGCGACAGTCTACGTTTATTTTTGGGGGGACAACGGGAGTCCCCTGAATCTGCCCATTGCCGGACTAGGCGTCACTCCGGGCGTCCAGTTCAATCTGGACGCGAACGGTAGCGGGATCATACAAACGAATGCGTCCGGCGGGGCCACCTTGTCGGGATGGGCCTCAGTCTACAGCGACTCAACCGGCATCAATGCAACCGAAGTATTTCTCAATCAGGCTACGGGCCGGCCGAATTTCGAAGCTTCCGTACCGCTTGTCCTGCAAACCGAGCCGCACTTCATCCTGCCGTTCGACGAAACATCGGGATATTTCACTGGCCTCGCCCTGGTGAACGGGGCGGGAACCAATCCCTCAGCAGGACCGGTAGGAACGGCTCAAGTTTTCATCACAATTCGGGACGAAAGCGGTAACGTCCTTCTCCTGACAGGCGTGGTCTTACAACCGATGAATCACACAGCGTTTTTGCTCGCAGACCAGTACCCGGTTGTTGTGGGTAAGCGGGGAACCATTGAGTTCGAATTGGACAACGGGATGACCGGCGTGAACGGCACGCTCGAAGCCCTCGGATTGCGTTTCAACCCGACCGGGCCATTCACCTCAATCCAGCCAATGCTCATTGGCGAGAGCGAATGTGTTACTCCCGCGCAGTAGGCTTCGTCTGCGACGGCGCCCCCAAACCAGCTTCACCCGGATGACGCAAGAGCCATGAGCCTCCGCAGCTCAAGATCCTCGATGCCCTGGACGTGAAGATGCGGGATCTAATTGGGAATCTATAGAACCGAGCGGTGGCTCTGCCTGATCAATCAATTCACTGATGGAGTGGTCGCAGGTAAGAGCCCTGTTCGGTGATGTAAAATGCCTAACTCAATGGCTACAACGACGAAGGCTCGCACTAATAGCCGTGTGGCGTTCCTTTGGACAGGTGTCGTGGTGCTGGCGGTCATTGTTTACCTCGCAATCGGGGTGCGCGCGGCGAACACCTGGGCACATCCACGACGCAACACGTATTTCTCCGCGACACCGGCATCCTTCAATCTGCCTTACCAGGACGTGCGTTTCCCTTCGCGCGATGCCGGTATCGAGATCTCGGGATGGTGGATTCCTCGGGCCGGGAGCAGTAAAGCCATCGTGATGGTCCATGGGCGGGGCGAAAACCGCACAACCGAGTTCTATGACCATTTCCTCGATCTGGCGGCTGCCCTCAACACTTTTCAAAGAAACGGCTTCAATATTCTGATGATCGACCTACGCGCGCACGGCTTAAGCGGTGGTGCTAACTCGGCTTGGGGCGTTGGTGAGCGCCACGATGTCGAGGCCGCGGTGGACTGGATCAAAGGCCATGGATTTCAGCCAAGTAGCATTGGAGCGCTGGGCGCCTCGCTCGGCGCAACGTCGTGCGTCTACGCCACGGCGGACGACCCGGACATTAGCGCACTCGTAACGGATGGCGCCGGAGTGGATGAATACGCAAGTCTTCAGAGGGGCTGGACGAGGTCATCAGGCACACCCCAATTCTTCTTCTCGGCGGCGTGGCTGATGGAACGCATCCTATACGGATACGATCTCCGCACACTGCGTCCGGTGGACGCTATGAAGCGCATTCCCCCACGGCCGGTACTGCTCATTTATGGCCTTCTAGAGTTGCCCGCTGACAGCGACCGGCGGCCGCAGATCAAGGCTGCTTTGCCAGACGTTGAGCTATGGGTAGTGCCGGGCGCCATCCATACGAGTGCCTACACGATGGTGCCACAAGCCTACCTCGGTAAAGTCGGGGCGTTCTTCGGGGAGAACCTGAAGTAGTCGCCCCACAGCCGGACCTCACGAGCGAGTTGGTCCTGAGAACGCGATGCGAGCGGTCCCGCATCAAGCGCGACCCGGCCAGCGGCGAGCGCTCCAGCGTGCGAATCGGTGCCCGTCCACCAGCAGAACTTCCGGTGCCTGCCCTGCTACGAATCGATCACGCCGTGACGCTGTAGCGCCGCGGCGCCGACGATCCCGGAAACATGCAATGGCAGACCGTCGAGGATGCGAAGGCGAAGGACCGATGGGAGCACTAACCGGGCATCGAACACAGACTGTCCCGCGCCTGAGCCAGAGCACTATGCCCCATCCGATTTCTGCGGTGGCCACGAGGGAACCGATGAGACCACCGTTTGGATAGTCCGACGCAGCGCCTGTTGAAACTTCTCGATCTCGCCAGGTTTAAACTGATACTCAATACACCTGAGGTGCTTTAAGTCGAACGGCACGTACTGCTCGATTGATTGCGCGATCATAATGACCGGTTTGCCAAGCGTGTGCGCGATGCCAAGCTCATAAAAAACGTTCGGATTTCGGTCGGTCATTTCCGCGATGACGAGGCGCGCTCTGTTTATACTTTCCCAGACGTCTTGCATCACAGACCTGATATTGTAAAGGTCGTCCGCACGCTCACAAACGAGTCCGAGGCCCTCAACAACGGGTTTCACGTGATTTCGGTACACCTGTTGGAGATCGTATACCTCGCTGAAAGGCATCAAGACAAAGCAGTAGTCTGCCTGCGTCGAAAAACGCCTACCTTCCCATATTGGTTTGACTGGCATGGCCGACGTATGCAGTTCCTCCAGCTGTGCTCGCAACTCCGCTATTTCTTTATTCAGCTGCGCAACATTGGGTATCAAGCCTGTCCGTGCCGCTGGGAAAACTAGGTCGGCAGCTGTAAGAGTGTGACCTTTTGCTTGCAGCAGAGCATGGTCCAGCACGTTGAACAGCTCTCGAACGTTCTCGGGGAAGCTGTGCTGCCGGAGTCGTTCAATCACCTCCGAGGCTATCTCAAATCGATAACCCCGAGTACGAAGAAAATGTACTGCCAGAGGCTCAATGTCTTCGGGACGATCACGAAGAGGGGTCATATCTATGACGACGCCGTTTAAAAGGGCTCTTCCGAGATCCGATACGAGATTCTCCTCGCCTGGGCGCTGGATCACGATTAATTGCCAGGATCCCCCCAGTGAGTGGACCGTACCTCGCGGATCCATAACCTCTTTATCTCGTAATGCCGTCAAAAGGTAGGCCTGCATTTGAGGGGTTGCTTTCTGCAGGTTTTTCACAACCAGGCGATAGCTAAAGATCGGCCCAGGTCTAAAACGTTCCTTTTCTCTAAAGATCGTACTTCTCCCGGAGACTGGAACGGAATCGTCTTCGTCCTCCACCACCCTGCCGACAACTCGCTGAATCATTTCGTCGGCGTGAAGGAGAGCAAAATCAATCTCGCTGTACCGTGGTCCACCCACCCCGTCCTGATCTAGCAAGGGGAGAGATCTAAAGCAGCGAGCCAAATGCGTCTTACCAACACCAGCCTCGCCCCGAATCAGAACAGAAAATCCGGAAGTGGCTGAAATCGCTGCTTGGTCCCTTGCGTGTTGGCTCGCAGAGCTCGTTCCAACGAACCCTAGCAGCGGTGAATCCTCTTCCCTATACTCCATGCTGTTAAGGCATTATACTGGCCCTGCCGCCGTACACATCAGCCACGCAGCAACTCCCGCAGCCTCCCCTTCATCGCCTGCTCGTTCGGTTTCCCCGCGCTCTGAATCCACGTTTCGACCTTGCCCCATTGGACCTCGTGCGTGGTGGCCGGCTGTTTGATCGCCACTTTGAGCACGGTATTCGGTCCCGGCGCATTGGCTGTGAATCCGCAATTGCGAAACTGAGCGATGGCCATCACAGCGGCTTCGTACAACGTGCTCGCGATGACTTCCACGCTGTGGCGGACGTTGTCTGTATCGGTAAACGACACGATGCAGGTGCGTGCGGTGGGCACGCCCGAAATTATACCGCTGAGGCGAATAAAAAGCGGACATGTCAGGGGAGCCTGTCGGCAGCCAAGAAGCCGCCCGCACGACCAGAAGAAGTAACCGCAGAATCCAAACTAGAACGCCGCCCCAAACGCCAAGCGAGTAAACGTTGACACGGTGGTCCTCTGTGGACAACGACCCCCGTAAGTGGGAAAACCACTGGGCCTGCGCTGTGCCTCTGGTTCGCGTACTACAATTTCGTTCGCATCCATTCGTCAATCCGCGTTACACCGACCAATGGAAGCAAAGATCACAGATCACGTGTGGGATCTGGAGGAACTTTTGAAATGAAGACTAATTACGGATCGCCGACCAAACAGACGGAGTTGGGGCTGGCACTTCGACGGTTCCGGCGTTACCCGTCCGGGTGGACCCGAAACGCCGTCTCAGAAAGTTTTAACTTGCGGGATTGACTTTCTGGCTATGGATCTAAACGGCGAGTAGTCATTTGGCGGCGAGGGCGAGAGGACTCAATCTGCGGCGCGCGCAGAGACCAACGCACACCAAGGCAAGACCCAAAAGGATTCCGCTTGATGGCTCTGGCACAGCAGTAATATTGACCACGAGCGAATCGGCGTCGGCCCCGCTACCCCAAGTCCAGGTGTAAGTGCCGGGGAAGTGCCCGGGGATCAGGCCCAAGGCGGCGAGGGTTGTGTCGTCCCAGGTGTCCGTACCGGTAATGGGGGAGCCGCTCACGTAGGTTGTGGGGAGTATCAGCCCTTCGGTGGGAAATGCAAAGAACCCAAACGGGTCACCTGTGGATGTGGTCGCGTCGACGAAAAAGAACCCGCCCATACCCCCGATGGCGCCTGGGCCGGAGATGCCGCCATATTCATTTCCGGTATAGTTTGGCGTGGGGGTGAAATATTCCCGGGCTACGACGGACTGAACGCCGGGCTCTGCCATCGTGTGCGTGCCCTCGAAGGTCAAATCAGTGAGGTCGATCGTTCCGCTGTAGGTTGAGACGACGTTGGAGCCCGATTGCGAAATGTTATCAATCACGTCCGCGTGGATAGGCAGCAGGCAGAGAGGAACGAAGCACAGGCAGGGGAGAATGTTGCGTACACGACGCAGAGCCGGGTTCGTTGTGCAGCGCATAGTTTCCTCCGAGGACCGCCGATTATATACCTGACCTCTTCGATTAGTCCATTGTTTCCGGTATTCCAATCGCCCAATTTGTACTAGTAGTAATGAACCTTGCCCGCGTCGGCCATCAACCGGCGCGAGTTTCTGCCCCGGATTTTATAGGACATTTTTCAGCCCCAATTATTCCAGTCTCGAAAGGGGTAAGTTCTGAAACCGCCCCGAGTGCAGCAAAAATCAGGGGTGCTGGGGTCTCAAAAGTCTGTCGCAAAATCAAAACGGCGTTCGAGCCTTTGAAGGGGCCAAGGCTGTGAGTTCGGCAGGCTCCACCAATGGTTGCCGCACCCTCCTTTCAAGATAACTGTTGAGTTAGAATCGATCAACGTTCTATGCCTCTGTCGGCCGGTCAGCGCCTGGGGCCTTACGAGATTGTCTCGTCAGTCGGCGCTGGAGGTATGGGCGAGGTCTACCGTGCCCGCGATACACGGCTAGACCGGACGGTGGCGGTCAAAGTCCTTCCGACGCACCTCTCGAACAATCCGCAATCACGCGAACGTTTCGACCGCGAAGCCAAAGCCATCTCCAGCCTCAGCCATCCGCACATCTGTCCGCTCTATGACGTTGGCCATCAGGACGGGGTGGATTTCCTCGTCATGGAGTACCTGGAAGGCGAGACGTTGGCTCAGCGTCTGAAGAAAGGCTCGCTGCCGCCCGATCAGGCCTTGCAGTACGCCATTCAGATCACCGACGCACTGGATACCGCGCACCGGCACGGCGTGATTCATCGCGACCTGAAACCCGGCAACATCATGATCACCAAGGTCGGCGCCAAGCTCTTGGACTTCGGCCTCGCGAAGATGCAAGCTTCCGAAGCCGCCGCAGGGATGACGCAACTGCCCACACAAACCACACCGCTGACCGCCGAAGGCACGATTCTCGGCACCATGCAGTACATGGCTCCCGAGCAGTTGGAAGGCAAGGAAGCCGACGCACGCACGGATATCTTCGCGCTAGGCGCGGTGCTCTACGAAATGGCCACCGGCCGCAGAGCCTTCGAAGGCAAGAGCCGGGCGAGTTTGATCGCTGCCATTCTGGAGCGCGATCCTCCGCCAGTCTCGTCGGTGCAACCACTCACCTCACCCGCCCTCGATCACGTCGTCCGCACCTGCATGGCGAAAGACCCGGATGCCCGGTGGCAGACCGCACACGACGTTTTAGTCGAGCTGAAGTGGATCGCCGAGGCGGGCTCACAGGCAAGCGTGCCCAAACTCGTTGCCGCGCGCCGGAAGAGTCACCTGCTCTCATGGGCGCTCACCTTGGTCGTTTCGATCGCTTTCCTGGTGCTGACGGTGGTCCACTTCAGCGGGCGGCCAGGCGAAGCTCATCTCGCCAGATTTCTCGTTCCGATTCCGGAGAAGCTGAACCTTGAATGGGCTGATGGCCCGGCTGTCTCGCCAGACGGCCAGAAATTCGTGTTCTCTGCCATCGCAGCGAATGGTAAACACCTGCTGTGGATTCGTAGGCTGGACGCGGTTGCGGCTGAACCTCTTGCTGGAACCGAGGGCGGCTTTTCACCCTTCTGGTCGCCCGACAGTCGCTTCGTTGTGTTTTTCACAGAAGACAACAAGCTCAAGAGGACGGAGGCCTCGGCCGGTGCGCTGGTGCAAACAATCTGTGAGGCGTCGGTTGCTCTTCCGGGGACCTGGAGCCCGGATGGCATCATTTTGTTCACTGCACCAAAGGGTCTGCGCAGTGTTCCGGCTGCTGGCGGCGAGGTGACGGCGGCGCTGGAGCTCGACCTTGCGCGGCAGGAGTCAGCGCAAATATACCCATCTTTCCTTCCTGATGGCCGTCATTTCCTCTTTTTTTCGCAAAGCGCCGACCCCAGCAAGAGCGGGACCTATGTCGGGATGCTCGGGTCCAAGGAGACACGGCTGGTGATATCCGGTGATTCAAACGCCCAGTACGTTCTCCCGGGATTTCTCATTTACGGTCGCGGCGAAACGGTTCTGGCGCAGCCTTTCGATGCCACTAAGCTTCGGCTTACCGGCGAACCGTTGGCCATTGCTCAACAGGTCAGGCGTCTCTCACAAGCCCCCGGGTCAATGTTCAGTGTTTCCAATACAGGGATACTGGTCTATCGCAACCTAGGTTCTACTAACTTCCAGCTCGCCTGGTATGGGCGGGATGGAAGTCGCCTCCAGCCGGTCGGCGAACCTGGAGAATATCGGCAGATGGTCTTCTCGCCGGATCAAACGCGGCTCGCTCTAGAGCGAACAGATCCACAAACCGGGCTCCTGAACCTTTGGGTTCTGGAGCTAGCCACAGGCATTCTTTCACGGTTGACGTTCGTTTCCACATCCGATACCGATCTTGTATGGTCTCCGGATGGCCGCGAGGTGGTGTTCACATCGACTCGAAAGGGCCACGACCGCGACCTATACCGGAAAACCGTCAGCGGGGGTGAAGAAGAATTGCTCTTCCAGTCGGGCGAGCCCAAGTACGCGTATCAATGGCTCAAGGGCGGCAAGGCGATCCTTTTTCTTAATGACGCTGGTAAAACTTTCTATCAATTGCCGCTTGTCGGCGAACGGAAGCCGCTGGTGCTGCTGAAATCGCAGTTCGACAAAGACGGGCTAAGCGTTTCATCCGACGAGCGGTGGGCTGCGTACAGTTCGCTCGAATCTGGTCGCTGGGAAGTTTACGTCGCCGCTTTCCCTACCTTTACCGAAAAGCGGCAGATCTCTAACAAAGGAGGCTGCCAGCCCGCGTGGAGAAAGGATGGTAAGGAACTTTTCTACCTCGCCCTGGATGGCAAGCTCATGGTGGCCGAGGCGAAGGCTGGGCCGCTCATCACGGGAGTGCCACAGGCCCTATTCCAAACCTCCCTACGTGTGGATCCAACCCTCCATCAATACAACGTAACAGCCGATGGCAAGAAGTTTATCATCGGCGAGCGGATTAATGAAGGAGTCGAACAGTTCACGGTTGTGCTCAACTGGCAAGCTGCGCTTAAGCACTGACCCCGAGAGCTTCAGTTTTCTCGGCACACTTCGCGAGCATCTCGCTGTTGCCGGAGCGCAACAAATTGGGAATGCCGCAAATGACCATCCGGAGATCACGGTCTCATCGGGCACAGCAGCGAGAGCTTGAACGATCGATGCATACCGACCGGTGAAATCCTTTGTTGTTCCGCGAGCGCAGGCGGACTTTGCCGCCGGTCTTGATTGCCTCGGCGCGGAACCCGTCCAGCTTCAGCTCGTACACCCAACCTGGGCTGGTCGGCAACATCTCAGTGCGGAGCAGCAGCATGGGTTCGATGAACTGGGCTCGGATCTTGCGGTCTGGCACTAACGGATTAGTGTGCCGCAAAGCGGTGGTTTTGGCAAGGCAGGCCCTCTGGCCATGCGCAGGCCACGAATTCGTCGAGTTGGGGGTAGTAACCTTTCGACGGTGGCGCAGTACCCCATCACGACTCGCGTTTGTTGCTTGTCGCAAAGCCGTGATTACTAATACAGTCGGTTAGCCCAATTCGTCCGCAAGCCAACCGCTAACGCGACACACAGTCTAATAGCGTAACTGCGGAAATGACCCGGAGATCGATATTCGCCCTCGTTCTGGCGTCCGAGGCCGCAACATCGGCGCACGGCAGGATTGGAGACGCGGAATGGATGGCGTCCTTCAGGGAATTCATAAAGGCGTTCAACGACTTTGTAGAGGCCCTCGATGATAATAAGCTGGACCTGTCGAAATGGGAACGCATGCGCAAAACGTTCCACATCCTCGAAGTGGAGTAGTGTCTTAGCTCCTCAGCCGAGCTGGCCTGAGGCCGCCTGCGCACGCTACCAATAGGCCATTTGACGGCACTTGCTTGCCCACCGGTGGCGACCAGCAGCGCTGCAGAATCTTCGACGCCGATTATCGAGATAGTGAGCAGTGTTGTGAGCTGGCGCCAATCAAATCCGCGAGGCAAGAACGGATTCATTTGCACATCGGGCACCTTCCTCATACGTTGCAACTGGTCAAAGCGGAACAGGTGCGAGATGCAACGAAGTCTCAGCCCGAAACAATACTGTCCCGAGAAGGATAGGCTGCTTCAGATCTTTACGACGTACTCGGACGTTCAGTTTGAGGTTTCCACCCGTATCGCTGTCCTCGCCGCAAACGGGCGGTCTACCGACTTCCAAGCCGCGCTGAGCGAAGGTCGGCTTGCGACAGCCAACTGCAGGCAGGCTAGGCTCGCTTTTAACAAACATCGCAGCGAGCATGGATGCTGAGGAGCCACAAAGCTTTGCCAATCCATATCCTCACACCTCGGACTTCTCTTGTTTTTCTGCAAAAAAACCGCATCGCGCGGCAGCATTGAAGAGCACTGCTTGTGCGCACTCACGCCCATACGCGTCTGAGAGGCCGGAAGCACGCCTCAGCAGTCCCAGTTCGTCTGCGGTGTACGTTGCGTTTGGTCCGGCAAGTATCACTCTTTGGGCTATTCTGAGAGCATCGAGTTGTTCCGCGTTCATGTGGTTGCTGTATCCCGGCAGCTTCCCAGCCAGGGCAAATATGCGCCAATCCGCGGGTCCTACCTGGTGGTGGGTGAAATGCCCCAACCACATTCGCTTCCTGTCTGGAGATTTCCCCCACCAAAGGGCCGCTTTGCCCATGGTGGACTGTGGTAGGCAGGCTCCGGAGGTCTGGGGCCATCACCCAGCCGAGGATGGGCTTTCTCATACCGCCTGGTTGCATTACGCCTAACCTGAATTGCGATTCGGTGGCCTTGCGCTCGGTTTGTGCAAATTGATAGACTCTTCCAACC
>JASHOO010000711.1 GCA_030041035.1 Bryobacteraceae bacterium
TACCAATGACGACGTGGTCAACGCCCGCAAGCTGGTCGACGCCGGCGCCGCTGCCGTGATGCCGCTCGCCGCTCCCATCGGTTCCGGCCTCGGCGTCCAGAACGCCACCAACCTCCGCATCCTGCGCGAAGTCATCACCAGCGTTCCGCTGATCGTCGATGCCGGCGTGGGCACCGCTTCCGATGCCACCGTAGCGATGGAACTCGGTGCTGACGGCGTGCTCATGAACACCGCCATCGCCGAAGCCGAAGATGCCGAGAAGATGGCGCGCGCCATGAAGCTGGCGGTCGAGTCCGGCCGCCTCGCCTACGAAGCAGGACGGATGCAGAAACGGCTGTATGCCAGCGCCAGCAGCCCGATGGCGGGGGTGGTGGGAAGATAAAGAACATGGAGCTGGTGCTCAAGAATATCGAGATTCAGTCGCCGTTCCGTATCGATCCACACCGGCTTTGTCGATCTCGCCGCTTGTCTCAGAACCTACAATTTGTGAAAGACGCGCCGCGAGCGGAAACAAGATTACCTTTCGTTTTTTGGGCTTGAGGTAGCCGTCTTGGCTTGACCTGACACTCTCTCCCAGTACGTCTTGTAGGCTTCCGCGAATGCACGCCGCGTCGCATTTTCGCGAGCTGCATCTTCTTCCGTCAGGCTGTTGAATTTACGATGATTGTCCGCTATGGCCCGGGCATCTATGTAGCGACAAGCATACTCGTTCAAGGCTAGAAACTCTTCGGATAACACGGAGCCGTTACCCGCCTTCACATTGAGTCCCCACTCATTCACAATGTCTTGTGCGAGGGTGGGCGCGTTTTCTAAATACTCCTCAATTGGGCGCATTCCCTGCGAGTGTACCCTTTTTGAGACAGGCTCCACTTGAGTGGTACGTTCTGGGGTCCACAAACATCTGGCCGGGAGGAGGCATCACGAAACCGTGAAGTCGTTGCCTGCTGTCGTCGTTATGAGCTTCTGACCAGTACCGACGTGAGCATTCAACCTCTAGCTCCCGATCGAATGGCGGATTATCTGCCGAGAGGCATTCTGCACCGCGAAAGAAAACCACAGCTGCGTTCCTTTCGTGGCTGGCAACCATTGCGCAGTACGGCGCAATGACGATGTGTCTCAGTAGCCAGTCAGTCAGGGGCGGCGACAGCTTCTTGAACTCCTCAACATAGCGCGTAATGTAGTGCCGGAGAAATCCACCGCTTGCATCGTTGCTCTCTTGAAGCAGGCTGCGCGCGCGCTGTTGGCACCACTGTCTTTCCTGCGGCAGAATTACGAATTCATACCACCGGATGTTAAAGCGCTTTCGCGCAGAATCAGCTTTGAGGTCGTTTATTTCAAAGGGGTCCATGAGCACCCCAAAAGCACCTTGTCGCTGCGCGCGTTCGGCCCATGGGTGATTGAAAAACTTGAACATCGGGCCTGTCTCGCTGGGCACATACGGCAGCGCTGCCAAGCGCCCGACATCACTGTCACCATTTCCGGCGAAGACAAAAGCTTGCCCCAAATCCCCGGTAAAATCGACGATCCGCGAGGGCATCCCGTAGTGTTGCAACTGGGCGCACGCCTGCGGCCACGTTAAGTCTTCCCGTTCCTCACGAAGACACGCCGCAACCCAATCGCTGATCTCCGCAAGCCTCAACACATCCGCCCGAGACAAACCACTCACTCTCGCAATGCTTGGCGTGGTTGTTAGAAACTTACCGCACTCCCCGCGAAAGATAAACGCGGGCTCCTCGCCTGGATATGTAGGATGTTCCTTACCAGCGTGCTCACGCAGGGCGTAATCGAATGCTGCGCATAGGCTTTCAAATTTTGCGTGATCCAACTGGAATTCCACACCTCCATTGTCCCGGTCCGTGACCGGCCCGGCAAGCTCGAGACGAATCCAGGTCCGGTGCCCCGTCTGGACGGGTGCGACGGTCTTGCGCGGATGTCATTAGTCTGAAACGCATTGCACCGGTTCGATCGGACCGCATTTCACGCCGCGAAAGTTCGAAACGTGTCCAAGGTGGGGAGCCAAAGTTCTTCGTATTGATTCCATTGTGCGCATAGCCGCTCAAAATCGCTAAGGCGTTTGTTATTGGGTTCGAATCCAACTTGGCCCCGAGGCTCCGCGGCGAGAAGGCCAAGCCTCAACTTGCGGATGGCCATTCATCCGATAGGAAAACCAAACGCAATAGGCCTTTCGGGGAAGCTGGTGTCCTACTCGACCAGTTGGACCCGGTCGAGATGAGAGTACCTCGACATGTCGGTAACAATGACTTTGTCGCCTGGCGCAAGGCCGTCCAGCACCTGAATCAAGGGGCCAGAGATGACCCCGTACCGCACGGTAACTCGTCGGGCGCTCGAAGGCCCGTCAAGTACGAAGACGATGGAAGTGCTGTTCGCTTTCGAGTCAGCTGGGCGTCCGAAGAAAACCACATCCCGCATTTCCCTACTGACTATTAGTCCGCCGACCTTCATTCCGACCACTGCAGCTTCCGGGAGCTTCTCCAAGAACTCGACCTCGCAGTCGCCTGAGTCCATCCGCCTCACCACTCTTCCGGCGAGTGGTCTTGAATTGTCGG
>JASHOO010000712.1 GCA_030041035.1 Bryobacteraceae bacterium
TACCCAGCCAGTCACCGGGCTGTTTCAAGCAGAGCTGGTGTCGCAACTTACAGCCGCTGAGGAAACCTACCACAGAAGCCAAAAAACCCACCCGGTAACGTTCATTGCCTTCCGCCAGTCGCCGTGGCACCACTTCGGTGTACTCGGCCTGGAGCAAACACAAGTAGGCATTCGCTCGCCATATCTCGACAATGAAGTTGTCAAACTGGTATACCGAGCTCCCGGATCGGTTAAGACAAACGAGAAAGGACGGCTGCGTCTCATCCGGGAAGGCAACCCGACGTTGTCGAATCTCCGGACTGATCGTGGCGTTGGAGGCCGCGGCGCGGTCCTTGTGCACGGTTTTTTGGAGTTCTTATTTAAGGCCGAATACGCCTATGACTACGGGATGCCACAATGGATTGCTCAAGTGGACCACTTATTCGCACCGCTCCACCTGGAGCGGCTATGGCTCGGCCGGCACAAGGTCTTTCACTTTCGAGTGTGGTATCGAGATCAATTAGCAGACTATGTTCGCGAATTGTTACTGGACCGTTGCTCGCTCGCCCGCCCGTACCTGGTGCCGGAAACGGTCCGACGTATTGTAAAGGGCCACCTTAGCGGAAGTCGCAATTTTACAACCGAGATTCACAGACTGATTACTCTAGAACTTACACATCGGCTGTTTCTGAATTAGATGTGGTAACTCCGACTGATATCCTCCGGCCTATTGATCGAGAAGGCAATGTGCAGCCCCAACCAAACGCTCTAGTTAGACAACAGATCCTGAGCACAGTTTACCGTTTTATCTCGTGGCTTGACGATTACGGTGAATTATCATACGACTTCCAGAGTTTCTACGCGGGCCGCCTTGGGCAAAGCGCCAAGGCTTTGTACTACGCAAGGCCACTGCTGGGAACGATCGCAGTGTCTCCCATGGTATTTTGCGAAGCTTTCATTCCCTCCGCGAGAAGGCTTTTTTGGAAGGCCCAACGCTTTCCAATCGCTGATGCTCATTACGCCATGGGTTATCTCTTCCTCGCCCAGGCTCTGGGAGAACAGCAATATTACAATAGGGCAAAACACTTTCTGGAAGTCCTGGAAGAGACTAGATGCGAAGGCTATGACAAATATTGTTGGGGATACCCATATCACTGGGAAACACTGCGCGGCACAATACGAAAGGGAACACCACTCATCACTACGGTGCCTTACGTCTACGAAGCCTTCAGGCAAGCTTACCAGATGGATTGTAACGATCGATGGTTTCAAATTATGCGATCGATCGCCCATCACGCATTAGAGGACTATAAGGATTTTCCGACGTCTCGCACTGCGTCGACATGCTCGTACACGCCAAACCCTGAACAGTCGGTTGCTGTCGTGAACGCTAACGCATATCGTGCTTTCCTTTTAACCAGTGCAGCGCTGGATTTTTCACGGGCAGAATACCGAGAAGTAGCAGAGCGAAATATGAATTTTGTCTTGGAGTCTCAAAACCCCGACGGATCGTGGTATTACGCGAACGACGGACAAAGGCATTTTATCGACCATTTTCATACGTGTTTCGTTTTGAAGGCCCTAGCGAAAATTGAACTCCTGACAGGCGATTTTCGGTGTACTGGGGCGATCGAACGTGGAATCACTTACTACGTGAGAAGCTTATTTGATGAAAAGGGTTTGCCGCGACCTTTTTCACACCCTCCTAGATTGGTGGTCTATCGACGTGAATTGTACGACTTCGCGGAGTGCCTCAATCTTGCCACACTACTGAATGGTCGTTTTCCAGAACTCGACAAGGCCCTGGCAACGGTACTCAATCAGCTCATCAACATATGGCAAAAGCCGGACGGCTCTTTCAGGAGCCGACAACTACTACTAGGCTGGGACGACACCCCCATGCATCGGTGGGCTCAATCGCAGGTGTTTAGAAGCCTTTGCTTCTCGCTCTGCAACGCGAAGGGAACCGATGTCGGCTGTAGTCATGGCGCCAGCATGACTAGCGATAGACACGTTAGCAGCACCGCGTCCACGGGTGTTCTAAGTGCGGACCACTCAGCATACACTTCGCATGGGTCAAGCGATCCTCGATTCAAGGAGAGCAAGTGAAGATCAGCGTTTTTGGTTTAGGGTACGTAGGTGCCGTGTCGGCAGCGTGTCTTGCGTACGACGGCCATGAAGTAGTAGGGGTAGATCGAGCGCGGACGAAGGTCGAACTGATCAACGCTGGTCAATCCCCAATCATCGAGGCCGACATCAGGGAGATCATATCCGAGGCAGTTGAGGCTGGTCGACTGCGCGCCATAGAAGATCCAGCTGAGGCAATTCGGGATACTGATTTGTCGTTCGTTTGCGTAGGCACTCCGAGCCAAGGCAACGGTAACCTCGATTTGACGTACATAAAGCGTGTGTGCGAGGAGATCGGTCAAGCACTCAGCCACAAGGCTGCGCGCCACACCGTTGTCATACGCAGCACGATCTTGCCTGGTACCATGCGCCATGTCGTCATTCCGATCCTTGAGGAGTACTCCGGAAAGAAAGCGGGCGCCGCTTTCGGAGTGTGTAACAATCCGGAGTTCCTGCGGGAGGGATCAGCCGTGATCGACTTTAAATTCCCAGCAAAAACCATTATAGGCGAGGTAGATCGCGCTAGCGGTGAGGTGCTGGCTTCCTTGTATACGCATCTTGATGCGCCGCTCGTTCGGATGGATCTTGAAAGCGCAGAGATGGTCAAATACATAGACAATAGCTGGCACGCACTAAAAATTGCCTTTGCTAACGAAGTCGGTATCGTTTGCAAGTCTCTCGGCGTCGACGGGCGCAAGGCCATGGAAACCTTTTGTATGGACAGAAAGCTGAACATATCGCCTGCATACCTTTCACCAGGCTTTGCGTTCGGAGGTTCATGCCTACCAAAGGATCTACGAGCATTGGTTTACACAGCCAAGTTGCGGGATCTTGAGTTACCCCTTCTAAGTTCGATCCTTCAGAGTAACGAACTTCAGGTCAGGAGAGGGTTGCAACTCATTATGGAAAAAAGCCATACGCGCGTCGGTATCCTGGGCTTCAGCTTCAAAGCTGGTACCGACGACCTTCGCGAAAGTCCGATGATCGAAGTGATCGAACGACTGGTTGGCAAGGGCTATGATCTGCGCATCTACGACAAGAACGTGCATGTCGCGAAATTGGTAGGTGCCAACCGAGACTTTATTCTCAATCGCATTCCACATGTGTCCCGGCTTATGGTCGATAACATCGAAACCGTTCTGGAACACGGTGACACCATCGTCATCGGCAACAAGGACCCGGAATTTCAGACAATACCTGGGCGAATAAAAGATGGTCAGTGTATTGTAGATTTCGCCGGAATAAGCAATTTAGCCAGCCTCAACGGACAATACGAGTCCATTTGTTGACGGCTGCCATAAGCTCTAGATAGGTCGGTGTGGCTTCCCGACTCCTGTTGGCTCAGGGATCGCCCTCATGAAGCGCAAAGTCCTTATTATCGTTCAAAACCAATCAGTTCCTCCGGATCCTCGCGTTCTAAAGGAAAGCCAATCGCTTTACGCCAACGGATGTGACGTTACCGTTCTATGCCCTCGAAGCAAGGGTTGGTTCCAAGGCTACCAGGTAGTCGACGGCATTCGGGTTTATAGGCATCCCACGTCCAGAGAAGGCCACGGGCCTCTGGGTTACTTGTGGGAGTATGGTTGCTCGCTCTTTTGGGAGTTTCTGTACACATGGTGGATTTATTTGAGGCATGGTTTTGAAGTCATTCAGAGTTGTAATCCCCCGGACAATGTCTTTTTCATTGCTCTGCCGTTTAAACTTCTGGGCGTAAGGTACATTTTTGATCATCACGATGCAAGCCCTGAGCTGTACTCTGCCAAAGGCGGAGAAAACGGGACTGTACGCAAGCTTCTGTTTTGGTTAGAGAAAATGACCTACCGGTTTAGCGACGCTGTCATGGTAACTAATGAAAGCTATCGGGATCTCGCTACTGGCCGGGGCAGAGTCGCTCTTAGTGACGTCTTCGTCGTTCGAAATGGACCGGATCCGGATACCTTTAAAGCCGTCGAGCCCAACCCGGATGTGAAACGTGGCAAACGGTACCTGATCGGTTACGTCGGATGCATGAACGTTCAGGACGGCTTAGATATATTGGTAGAGGTCGCGCATTATATAAAGAATCAGCAAAGGCGAGATATCGGCTTCGTATGTGTCGGTGGTGGTCCCGAACTTTCAGCCCTACGGCAGATGGTGAAAAAGAGACATTTAGAAGACATGGTCACTTTTACGGGTAGGATTCCCGATAAGGACTTGTTAGAGATCCTTTCCACGGCCGACGTATGTGTAAATCCGGACAGACCGTGCAAGATGAATGATATTTCCACGATGATTAAGATCATGGAGTATATGGCCTTGGGGAAGCCTATTGTTCAGTTTGATTCAAAAGAGGGCCGATTTAGCGCCGGGGAAGCGTCTCTGTACGCCGACAGGATCGACCAGGTTCCAGATTTTGCCAATAAGATTCTGTGGTTGCTTGAGCACCCCGATGAACGAAAGAAGATGGGCGAGTACGGCAGAATGAGGGTCGAGCGGGAGCTCAGGTGGGAGATGTCTGTACGAAATATGCTTTCGGCCTACGATAGAGTCTTTTCCAAGCGTGCACCTACGGCGAATGCGGGGGTTGTGGAAACCGGGGGACAGTGCGATCATGGTCAACAGTAGCATACACACAGTGGAAGCGGAGGGGATCCTGTGAATTCGAGCGGTTCGCATCTTTCTTATGTACTGATTACTCCGGCTCGTAATGAGGAGGCTTTTATAGAAAAGACCATCAAATCAGTAATTCAGCAGACTGTCCTACCAACAAGGTGGGCGATCGTTGACGATGGATCGACAGACAGCACTCCGGATATCGTAAGTGGTTATCTCTTGGAGCATCCGTGGATCGAGTTGGTTCGCAGGCCTCAGCGAAGTGACCGGCACTTTGCGGGCAAGGTACACTCGTTCAATGCCGGGTTTGAGAAGGTAAAGGATCTCCCATGGGAAATTGTTGGTAACCTGGACGCCGATATCTCGTTTGAGAACGACCACTTTGAGTTTCTTCTTAGAAAATTCGCAGACAACCCCGCTCTGGGCGTAGCCGGAACAGTTTTCAGAGAGGATGGCTACAGCTCGGAAAGAGACAGTTTTGAGGGACATAAGCACGTTGCCGGTCAATGTCAGCTATTTCGCAGGTCATGCTGGGAGGAAATCGGGGGTTATGTTCCCCATCGCGCTGGCGGAATCGACTGGATGGCAGTAACAACCGCGCGGATGATGGGATGGGAGACAGAATCCTTCAGGGAAAAGTGGTTCTTCCACTACCGGCAGTTAGGAACTGCCGAACGCAGCGTGGTTTCATCGCTGTTTTCATATGGGGAGAAGGATTACTATCTCGGCGGACATCCAGTCTGGGAAGTGTTCCGCGTCGCTTTCCGAGTAACGAAGCCACCTATCGTTATTGGAGGAGTGGCTCTGGGGCTGGGATTCTGCTGGGCGTTTCTCCGCCGCGTGCCGCGGCCGGTTTCTCGCGAACTCATGGCCTTCCACCGCACAGAGCAGTTGGCGAAGCTCCGTGGCATCATGAGATCTGTTGTTAGATTTAAGAGGGTGGATAACTTTAACTTGGCGCGAAACTAGGTAGATGTTTGTGCGAGATGAGACTCCTTCCGTTAGAAAAGTTCTTATCCTGATTTGCCAACTCATTGTTAGCTGACTTCGAACGCTATACTCGATATCGGAAATAAAGGTATGTGTGGTATTTGTGGGCAATATAACTTCGGAAGCCTGGAACCTGTTCGGCGGTCGGACATTGAGGCGATGACCCGCACCCTGGTACACCGAGGTCCGGACGACGAGGGATACTACATCAGCGGGCCACTCGGGTTCGGTTTCCGCAGGCTATCCATTATCGACCTTCAGGGTGGTCATCAGCCGATGTCGGATCAAGAAGAGACTGTTTGGGTGATCTTCAACGGTGAGATCTACAATTTTCTAGAGCTTAAGCGCGAGCTAGAAGGCCATGGTCACATCTTCTCCACGAGATCGGATACCGAAGTTATCGTTCACGGATATAAACAGTGGGGGGATGAAGTTCTCAATCGCCTGAACGGCATGTTTGGAGTGGCCATCTGGGACGTGCGGCGCAGACGGCTCGTTCTCGCCCGGGATCCATTCGGGATCAAGCTGCTCTACTACAGAATCGACCGAAACCGTTTGTATTTTGGTTCGGAAATGCGCCCCATTCGCATCATGATGCCAGATGGCGCCGCAATCGATCCCACCTCGCTGAATCTTTTTCTCCGCTACCGGTATACGCCTGCGCCCTACACGATCCTGAAGGGCGTGCACAAGCTGGCGCCGGGAAGCAAGCTGATAGTTCAAGA
>JASHOO010000713.1 GCA_030041035.1 Bryobacteraceae bacterium
CTCTTCCGGTCTAAAAATCTCCCAGCCTTCCGACGATCCCGGAGACCTGGTCACCTTAATGAATCTCCGCAGCGAACTCGATGCCAACGAACAGACGACGAACAACCTTTCTCCCGTGCTGAGCAACACACAGTCTGCTGAGCAGGCTCTGCAAACCGCCGTGAACCTGGTCAGCCAGGCCACCAGCATCGGCACACAAGCGGCTGACTCTTTGACCTCCACCACGCAGGATCAGGCCCTGGCACAGCAGGTCGCAAATATTCTTCAGGAGCTGGTTGGCTTGGCGAATACCCAAGTCAACAGCCAGTTCATTTTCAGCGGCGATCAGCCGCAATCTCCGTCCTATACCTTGGATTCTTCCAGCCCCACCGGCGTGACTTCTCTGCTGACCAACCCGCAGGCCACTCAACAGATTGCCGACTCAAACGGCACCACGTTCCCAGTGGCTCTGACAGCTCAGCAGATCTTTGATAATCAGACCGGTGGGGCGAGCTTCGCCGGCAACACCGTCAATCTGAACAGTTCCGCTACTTCGTTTCTTGCTGGCGGCACTCAAACCTATACGTTTAACTACACCGATTCGAGCGGCAACGCTCAGTCGGTGAGTGTAGCGGTGAACGGCGGCGCGACCGGTATCGACGGCAATACCGTGATCAGTCAGCTGAATACGGGATTGGCCGGCACCGGAATCACGGCATCCATGAACACCACCGATGGTACCGTGCAGTTCACCAGCTCCGGGCCGTTCACTGTGGACGTGGCTGCCGCGACCGCGGGCAATTCGACCGTGACTGCCCCCGGCACTGCGGTCAATACTGCTGAGTACAATGTGCAGTCAGCCGCCTTCAGCGGCGTCGGGAACACTTTGAGTGGTGACGATACATTCACCCTCACCGACGGAACCAACACAGCCGATATCAGCCTGGCCTCCGGTACGACTGTGGCCGCGGCGGTGACCAGTATCAATGCTGCCTTACAGGGCGCAGGCATCACGGATGTGAGTGCCATTCCGACCGGCGATGGCACTGCGATCTCCCTTCAGGGATCTTCGTCATTCACGGTGGTGGACACGACGTCTGCGGCCGGCGGCCCGTCCCCGCTTTTCACCACGGCCGGCGATGTGCCCGTCACGGCGGCCAGCGCCACTGGTGCCACCGCATCCGATAATGTTTTCGCCGCTGTGAACAGTTTGTTGGTCGGCCTCCAGACCAATAATCAGGCAGCCATTACCAATGCCGTTAACTCGCTTCAGTTGGCCGGCAATTATCTTGACGCTCAGGAGTCCTTTTATGGCTCCGTGCAGAACCGCGTGCAGGATGCGCAGAGCCTTGCCAGCCAGCAGAACACGCAGATTCAAACTGAGTTGAGTCAAACCGAGGATGCCGATATCTCACAAGTAGCCGTCGAACTCACTCAGGAACAGACGCAACTGCAGGCCGCCATGACTGCCGAAGGGCAAATGCCGCATACCAGCCTGTTCAACTATCTGGGTTGACAGGCAACACTGGAAACCCCATGGATCAAGATTCCCAAAAGCTTCACACCGTTCCGGCCGCGGGAGAGCCCCCCTCCCACAAAGTGATCCCGTTTGACTTCCGAAAGCCGGGCCAGACTCCCGGCTCGCAGATGCGGGCCATCGATGTGCTCAAGCAGAAATTTTTGCATCGCATTGTGTCCAGCTTCTCCGCGTATCTCCGCTCCAACGTCACAGCGCAGCTGCTCGCGGTCGATCACCTCTCCTACGGCGAGTTTCTGAAAAGCTTGCCGTCGCCCACCTGCGTGGTGGCCGTAGGAATGCACCCCTACGAGAGCAACGCCGTGCTGGAGCTCAATCCGTCGCTGATCTTCCCCATTATCGAGCTGCTTCTCGGCGGCACCTGCAAGGCCGAGGTGGCCAACCGCGAAATTACCGAGATTGAGCAGAATGTGCTCGACGGCCTGTTCCGCATCATCCTTCAGGCGCTGGCCGATGCCTGGAAGGACGTCCTTCCGGTCACTCTCTCACTCGAGTCCGTCGGACGCGAAGCGCGTCTGATTCATGCGCCCCACGAGCCCATGGTCACCATGAGCATTGAGGTGAAGTTGGAAGAGGGCGGCGGCCATCTCAATCTGGCAGTGCCCACCGAAATCCTTACGCTCAACGGCGATGACGGCGATGCGCAGTCTGCTCCGCGTAAGGTCGAGGCCAGTGAAGCGGAGCAGGCAAGAACCCTCGATCTGCTGCGTGAAGCCCGATGCACGCTCGAAGCGCATCTGGAAGGGCCGGTGCTGCGCGTGCGTGAGTTGTTGGAACTGAAGGAAGGCGACGTCCTGACTTTCGACCACGCCATCGATGAAGCCCTGGGCGGCTTCGTCAATGGCAAGCGGAAATTCTCAGGACAAATCGTGAGTACGGGAAATAAGAAAGCGTTTCAAATCGATTAGCTGCCTGCGGGCGCTCCGTGGCCAGATGGGCCAGCAGCCGGAAACACGTCGCTACGCGCTCGGAGCCCGCATTTCCCGGCTGTCTGAGCACCAGATCCTGCTCCAGTTGCGCTGCAATCCCATCCAGCAGATCCAGGCGCTCCTCCTCTTCG
>JASHOO010000714.1 GCA_030041035.1 Bryobacteraceae bacterium
GCTGTAGCCGCCGTCGACGGCGATGATCTGGCCGGTGATGTAGTCAGCGCCGCGGCCGGCCAGGAATGCGGCGAGCGGCGCTACGTCCTCGGGTCTCCCCATGTGAGGATTGGCCTGCGAGTGCTCGAGCCAGGCGGCCATTTCGGGCGGCTCCCACATAGCGCGATTGAGGTCGGTCAGGATAAATCCCGGTGCGATGCAATTCACCTGAATGTTGTGCCGGCCCCACTCGGCGGCGAGCACCTTGGTGAGCTGTGCGAGCCCACCCTTGCTGATGGCGTACACGGCCAAATATGGAAGCCCGAGCAGCGACATCAAGCTTCCAATGTTGATCACCTTGCCGCCTTTTCCGCGGGCGATCATTTTCGCGCCAACCAGTTGGGTCAGCTCCACAATGCCGTGGAGATTGGTCTGGAGTATGCGCTCGTATTCGTCGCGCGTGAAATCCTGGAAGCGCTTGCGGACGTTGGTACCTGCGACGTTGACCAGGATATCGAGCTCGCCCGCGGCATTCACGGCGGCGTGGATGGAATCCGAGCGGGTGATGTCGAGATGCAACGCGCGGGCATTCGGCAACTCTTTGGCGTGGGCCTCCAGTTTTTCCGTGGAACGGGCCGCAAGAATGGTGCAAGCACCTTGTGCGGCGAGCGCCTGCGCGATGGCGAGCCCGATCCCGCGGCTGGCCCCGGCCACCAACGCCGTCCTGCCGGAAAGAGAAAAAATGTTTTCAAACGCGCTCACGATGGAACGCCCTGCATGATCCTAGGTTACGTTAACATGATTCCTTCATGCCAGCGTTTGACATAGCGGTGATTGCCGGGGATGGTGTCGGAGTCGAAGTGATTCCGCCGGCCAAGCGGGTGCTGGAGGTCATCGGCGGGCGCCACCAGGTGGAATTCAATTTCCAGGATTTCGATTGGGGCTCCGCGTATTACTTTCACCATGGCCGAATGATGCCGGCCGACGCCATCGACCGGCTGCGGCCTTTTGACGCAATTCTGCTGGGAGCGGTTGGGCATCCGGAGATACCCGATCACGTAACGCTGAACGGACTGCTGCTGCCCATCCGCCGCGCTTTCGATCAGTACGCGAATGTGCGGCCGGCGGTGCTGTATCGCGGAGTGCAGTCGCCGCTGGCTCTGCGAAAGGGCGAACAGATCGATTTCGTGGTGGTGCGGGAAAACACGGAAGGCGAGTATGCGCAAGTCGGCGGATTCGTCTACCACGATCAGCCGGAAGAGATCGCGATCCAGACGGCTGTATTTACGCGGCGCGGCATCGAGCGCATTGTGCGCTTCGCGTTCGAACTGGCGCGGCGGCGCAACGGGAAGAAACAGGTAACATCGGTGACGAAATCCAATGCGCAAGGCTTCGGCATGGTGCTCTGGGACCGCACGTTTGCGACGGTGGCGGCGGAGTTTCCCGACATCTCGACGGAATCGCTGCTGGTGGACGCTGCGGCCATGAATTTCATCCGGCGGCCGGAGAGCTTCGATGTCGTGGTCGGCTCCAATCTGTTTGGCGACATCCTCAGCGATATCTCGGCCATCATTATCGGCAGCATGGGCCTGGCTGCCAGCGCGAATCTGGATCCAATGCGGCGATACCCCTCGATGTTCGAGCCGGTGCACGGATCGGCGCCGGATATCGCGGGCAAGGGTGTAGTCAATCCGCTGGCGACCATCTTGAGCGCGGCCATGATGCTCGATCATTTCGGCGTTTCCGAAGCTGCTCAGCAGGTGGAACGTGCCGTGGCCGGCGTTCTGGCCGAAGGACGCGTGCGCACGCCGGATCTGGGCGGCACCAGCAGCACAGCGGAGGTGACCGGCGCTGTGTTGGAGAAGCTGCGCTAGGACGCGGTTACTTCGATGGAGATTCGGGTTCTCACCGAAGACGATGCGCAAGCATTTTGGACGTTACGCCTGGAAGCGCTGGAGCGTGAACCGCATGCCTTCGGGGAATCGCCCGCCGAACACCAGGCGCGATCGCTGGACGAGGTCCGCGCCCGCTTGCAGCCGGGAGAGGCTTTCGTCATCGGCGCTTTCGCTGGCGGCCATCTGATTGGCACAGCCGGATTCTTCCGCAGACAGAATCTGAAAGAGAAGCACAAAGGGCAGATTTGGGGCGTCTACGTCACGGAAGGCTGGCGGGGCAAAGGCGCCGGCCGCAGAATGTTGATCGAACTGTTGAGAACAGCGCAGCAGCAGCCCGGCCTAGAGGCGATCCTCCTGACGGTTGCCGCGACTCAAACGGCGGCGCGGAAATTGTACCTGTCGCTGGGATTCGAGCCGTTCGGCTGCGAGCGCTGTGCGTTGAAAATCGGGGCCTCTTACGTAGATGAAGAGCACATGGTGCTGCGCCGCACCTAGCCGCGAAGGCCGCTGAATGCTTCTTCAATTTCACGGCGGGCGATTGCGTCGGGCGTAACGAACGGAAGGCGCGGCGGGCCGCCGTAGTAAGCGTTCAGGTCCATCGCGTGCTTCAAGCCGGGCACTCCGTAACGATGCGGGCTGACCACGTCCGCGGCGTGCGCAATGCGCTGCTGCCAGTCGCGGCCCGCTTCCTCTTCGCGGGTGCGGTGCGCTTCCCAGATGGTCATGCA
>JASHOO010000715.1 GCA_030041035.1 Bryobacteraceae bacterium
TATCTACTGGACGCAGCAAAAAGACGATGAGGCGGAACACGAATTCCGTCTGGAACTCGATCACGATCCGGCCAATGCGCAGGCATGGGCCTGGCTGGCCGACGTCCGGATCCGCCACAACGACTTTCAGACGGCGAAGCCGTTCCTCGACAAAGCTGTATCCCTCGACCCGAGCGTCCGCATCGCGCATCTCGATCCGGTGAGCCCTGCTATTACGACGACCATACGGGCAGTGGTGGGGTCCAAGGTCCGGGATATAAGCGCATAGTCTTCTGTCAGGCTCAGGTAAGGCATCCGGTAATCCACGGCGCGATCCTTCCGGGAAGGATTCTGACGATCTTTAAGCCAAAACGTGTCGTGGTCGCGTTCGAAGCTGAAGCGTAGCGGACCTGTCAGCCGCATGGTCCAGTCGTTATTGAACGCGCCCACGAGCACAACTGGCCCATCCCGGAGGTCAGCGAAACCGGTGGAGAGCTGGCCGCGGATGTGGAATGCCTTGCCTCTTGTCTGCAACAGTGCGGCGAGCCTAACGATTGTGGTTAACTCTGGTAATGACAAATTCTGACTGCCCATGTAATACAGCTGGAAAAGCGTGACCGGTCCCTTGGAGGGAGGTGGCAGGTCTGTAAGCGACGATTGCCCCGGTTCAGGCGACGATCCAAGGAACTCGCGCTGCCCCATGCACAGCAGGACGGTATTCGAGGAATCGAGGACCGGCTTCCAGAAGCGGTCGAGATCACGTTGCCTGGACCAAGCGGGGAACCAGAGAAGAGCTACGACCAACAGGCCGGTCACCGCCGCTGCTGCGAGCCACCGCCATCGATGTGACGCCCGACCGATGATTACCGGTGCCGCTTGTAGGGTCGGTGCGGAATGGACTGGGCCGGGCATTTCGAATTCCGGAATATATGATCGCGGCGACAAATCAATGCGGATTTCGGTTTCGTGTCCCGGTTCGTGATAGTACTGCGCAATTCGCTTGCGGACCTCACCGGCAGTGGCGCGTACCACCGGGTCGACATTCGTGTCGTAACCCGGTTCGCGCCCGAAGACCGCTACCCCGAGGGAGCGTTCCTTCAACTCCGCCGTGCGACCCTCCAGCGCGCTTTCCACCACATAGCGCAAAAGATTCGGGTAACGCTTGCTGTACTTGAACAGGGGGTTTGACAACATGCGCTCCAGCTGCTGGTGGATAGCTTGCCGTTCCTCGCTAGTGAAGGAGAAATGAATGTCTTCCGGAACGTGCGCCGGATCCATCGTCGTACTCCCGTGGCAGCGGACTTATTTGTCCGGCATTATATCATCGCCGTGCGTAACCAGAATTGAATCGCGATCCACAGGGCTGTCTGTAGTCAAGACGTCCTGAAGTTTCGAAATCAGTAATTTGTGGTCTGAGGCTTCGGTGGCGCCGTGGAGATTGTGGGTACTCTCTCAGGATGCGTCGGGGGCGATGACAGTCAGGTCGGGGAACACCTCAAAGTCAGAGGCGTTGAAAGGATAAATTCCGCGGATGTCTGTTGGCTTTCATGATCGCGACGATTTGCAAATCCTGCAGCCATTCTAAGAGTCTATGAGAAACGCGCGCAGGCCACCCATCCCGGTGTCCGTTTCCGCGACGGGGGGTGCCAGGGTCGGACACCCGAGTGCTGAACGGCCAGCTGAACAGGCTTTGAATCAACGGATTAGCGTTCGCTCTGGTTGGTAGGCCGACTGCTTGGAAGGGCTGCATCATGGGCAGCTTGCTTCAAGATCTCCGTCACGGTCTCCGGGCTCTGGTAAAAAACCCCGGCTTCGCCACAGTAGCGGTGCTGACGCTCGGGCTGGGGGTTGGAGCCAACACCGCCATCTTTAGCGTTGTCCGCGCTACACTGCTTACGCCAATGGCGATTCCCGAGCCGGAGCGGGTGGTGGTGGTGTGGACGGAGAATCGCGAGCACGGATACCAGCTTCATCATGTTCCTGCTTCCATTCCGGATTTCGAGGACTGGAAGGGCAGCGGAATTTTCGAACAGTTGGGAGCCATGCGAGACGGCGGGTTTAACCTGCGAATTGGAGACCGCAGTGAGCGGGTCACTGGATTGTTTGTAACGGAGGGGTGGTTCGGTGCGCTCGGTATAAAGGCGTGGCTGGGGCGGTTGTATAACGCGGCCGACATGCAGCCAGGGCATGATCTGGTGGTGATCCTGAGCCACGATTACTGGTCTAACACTTTCGCCAGTGATCCCGGTGTCATCGGGAAGAGCGTGACGTTGGATGGGGAAGCGCGGACGGTGGTCGGCGTTCTGCCAAAAACCTTCCCGAAAATGGAGAGCGAACAGATTTATGCACCGCTGGTGTTCGGCGCGCCGGCGGCTACGGATCGCGGCACGCGCTTTATCAGCGTGGTCGGGAGATTGCGCCGCGGTGTGCCGCTGGCCGCCACGCAGCACAGAATGGATGAATTGAGTAGCCGGCTGGGCCGGCAGTACGCATATGACGCTGGCAATACGGTGGCGCTCCAACCGATCGAAGAGGCTTTGGTGGAGGACTACGAGGCACTGGTGCTTGTGGTTGCGGGTGCAGTCGGTATTGTTCTCCTGATCAGCTGCGCCAACATCGCGAATTTGTTGCTGGCGCGCGGTACGGAGCGGACGCGTGAGATGGCGGTGCGTGCCGCGCTGGGCGCCGGACGATGGATGCTGGCGCGGCAAATGATGGCGGAGAGCACGGTGCTGGCGCTGGCCGGTGGATTGCTGGGCGCTTTGGTGGCGGCGTGGGGGATCGAGTTCCTCAAGTGGTTCAAGCTGGAAGACCTGCCGAACCCGGAACAGGTGAGACTCGATACCGGCGTTCTCGCTTTTAACTTCTGCCTGGCCTTTTTGACGGGCGTCTTGTTCGGCTTGGCGCCAGCCTGGCAAGCGTGGAAAACCGATGTCAACGACACTCTAAAAGCGGCCGGGCGAGGTTTGAGCAGTGGCGTCCGTCAGCGCCTGCGCGGGCTGCTGGTGGTGAGCGAGACGGCGCTCACCCTGGTGCTGCTGGTAGGTGGCGGCCTGATGCTAAAGAGTTTCGCCGCGCTGCGTTCGGCTGACCTGGGCTTCAATCCGCACGGCATGCTGACCATGCAGGTTGCACTTTCGGAGCATCAATATCCGACACCGGAGAAGCAGATGGCGTACTTCGACGAGGCGCTCCACCGGCTCCGTGTGCTGCCTGGAGTGGTGGGTGCCGCGGCCATTGATGGGCTGCCGGGCGGCGACAGTATTCACGGCAGCGGCCTGCGGCGCGCTGACCGTCCGGAGCCGAAGCTGGCCGATGTGCCTATTGTACTGATCAACTCGGTGACGCCGGATTATTTCCGCACAATGCAGACGCGGCTCGTGCGTGGGCGGTTCTTCACTAATGCGGACCGCACGGGCGCGCCACCGGTGGCCATCATCGACGTCTGGGCAGCGCAACGGTACTGGCGCGGCGAGGATCCCGTGGGCAAGTCACTCCGCCTGGAAAGTGCGGGTCCGGCGCGCGAGATCATCGGCGTGGTAGGGAACGTGAGCCAAGGAATTCTGATCAAGATGGTGAAGGGGCAACTCGGGCAGGTTTACGTGCCATTGGCCCAGGCACCGAAGGCAAACCTCTCTGTAGGGTTGCGCACCACGGTGGAACCGACCGCCTTAACGGGCTCTGTGCAAAAGACGCTGCGCGAAATCGACCCCAACGAACC
>JASHOO010000716.1 GCA_030041035.1 Bryobacteraceae bacterium
TACCCCACGGTAGCGGGCGACAGCAAGTACACGTTCAGCCTGTCTGCGTTTCCAGAAGCCAATTACGCAGCCGTGCTTTCGGATTACTTCGCGTTCAGCAAGCAGTATTACCAGCAACAGGGTTACCGCACGAACTTGTTGACGGTGGGGTATTGGATAGCGAAGGACCAGAGTTCATTGCTGTCATATTCCTACGATGGTCCGGTGATGACGATTGATCCGGTGTCGACGGGCAATCCGGGCTGGCCGGATTTTCTCACCGCATATAACCAATTCTGTTCGACGCACGGAGGGATACCGCTCTTCAACCAGACAGACGGCATCACGCCGGTGCAGGTGCGTCAAGCACTGGGAGATCGTTTGACGAAGTTTGCTGCAACGCGGCGCATCTACGATCCGAACGGGCGGCTGCTGAATGTGTATTTCCGGCAGATGCTGGGAGAACCGGAACTTGCCGGCGCAACCAAAGCGGGATCTTAACGGCACAAAAGGAGGAGTCATGCTGGCAACACCTTGGGAGCAGCGCAAGAGCGCTTACGATTTCATCGTGATCGGGTCGGGTTACGGCGGCGCCATTTCAGCGGCGCGGTTGGCGATGGCGAATCTGAAACAGAAGCCCACGATCTGCATTCTGGAACGCGGCAAAGAGTGGCAGCCGGGCCAGTATCCGGAAACGCCGGCGGATGTGCTGAGCGCGACGCGGAGCGACCTGAATCCGCTCGGCCTGTATGAGCTGTTGAACTATACCGATATCTCGGTGATTAAGGGATCGGGCCTGGGAGGGACATCGCTGGTTAATGCGAACGTGGCGATCGTCCCTGATCGCGAGGTATTCGAGCAGTACCAGTGGCCTTCGGCGATCACCTATGATGCGTTGCAGCCGTACTACCAACGCGCTTCACAAGTGCTGAAGCCGAATCCGCATCCACGCGCGCTGCAACTCGCGAAGGTGCAGGCGCTCGACCGGCGCGCGAAGCAACTGGGCACGGATGCGCAGGCTCTAAACATTGTTGTCAACTTCACCATTGAGGGACCGAATGCGGCCGGTGTGAATCAGAAGCCGTGTATCGATTGCGGGAACTGCGTGACGGGATGCAATGTGGGAGCGAAGAACACGCTCTACATGAACTATCTGCCGATGGCGGCCAAAGCCGGCGTTACGATTCACACGCAAACCAAGGTGGAGTGGCTGGAAAAGCTGGCGACGGGCGGATGGCGGATCCACGGCAAGCACGTTAAGGATGACGGCAGCGGGGATTCGTTCACGCTGGATGCCGGCGAGGTGATCCTTTCGGCAGGGTCGCTCAATTCCACGGAAATTCTGCTGCGCTCGGAGATGCACGGGCTGAGCGTATCGCCGGCGTTAGGAACAAGGTTCAGCGGCAACGGCGATTTCTTCGGACTGGCATATAACGGCACGTGGCAAACGAACGTGTTGGGCTACGCGGCGGCGGACCAGCCTGGACCACACGATTCCCCAGAACCGGGACCGAACATCGTGGGTGCGGTTCGCTACACGGCGGGCCTGCCGGAATCGCAGCGGATTACGGTTGAAGACTTTTCGTTTCCCTCAGCATACGTACAGGCGAGCAAGGCACTGTTCGGGCTCATTCGCGGGCAAGACACGGTTACGGGAAACGAGAAAGCGCAGAGCGACCGGCTGGGGCGCGATCTCAATCCGGCAGATCCACCGCACGATCCGGACGGCGCGATGAATCACACCATGTTGTATCTGGTGATGGGCCAGGACAATGCACGGGGCACGATCCTGTTCGAAGCGCCGTGGACCGAGCCCGACGGGCGCATTCGCGTCTCGTGGGACCAGGCGGGCCAACAACAGATCTTCACGCGGATGAACGCGGAGCTGAGGCGCCATGCGCGCGCATTGGAAGCGAGCTTCATTTCCAATCCCACGTGGAGCATTTTCAAGCTAGGGCACCTGGTGACGGCTCATCCATTGGGCGGTTGTCCCATGGGCGCGGATTATCTCGAGGGCGCGGTGGATACGTTCGGGCGCGTGTTTGCGGGGGATGGAAGCGTGCACCAGGGATTGTCGGTGACAGATGGTTCGGTGATACCGAGCGCGCTCGGCGTGAATCCGCTGATCACCATTTCCGCGCTAACGGAGCGATTTGCCGAGCGGAAGATCCAGCAGCTCAATGGTGATGCGTATCCCGAGCCGGTTCGCGCCGTCAGCATGGCAGGGATTGATCCGCTGGATGTGGTCACTTACAACGAAGGACAACTGGAGGCGATGTTCCGGCGGTGCCCCACGATGGGAATCGACACGCTCGTAAATCAAGGCGGAGCGCCGGTGATCGATATTACGAAACAGACGATTCGCAACGACACGGCCTGGAAAGGCTTCTTCCCGCGGGGGCACGTGCTGAACACGATGTCTTCGGCCATCTTCACCGGATTTCGCAAGCAATTTCAGAAACAAGACGGCAAGTACACGGGAATGACGAGCGATACCGATGGGCGTATCCACGCGCGCAACAGTTTGGAAGAGATCGAAGCCGGCCACAACACGGGCACGCTCGAACCCGGGAAATACATCCTGTTGCGCTATCTGGACGCCCCGTGGCAGGGATTCTACGACGTGATCAAAGTCATCAACGAAGATCTGGTGATCGGCCGCGTGTATTTCGGCCCATATCCGAACGGCGTCCGGCAGTTCACGTTTGCAATGTCGCGACGGTACTCATTCGGCAATATGACGGTTGCGGATCATGCGGATTTGTATGCCACGGCGGCAGTGCCCAGCGCGCAGGATCTCGACGGCGTATGGCGGATGGATGTGATTTCGAATGCCAACCAAGCGGGCGGCATTGCGTATCTGCAATTCCAGAACCTGCCGGACGGCCGGTTTGTCGCGCGGTACCAGCTCATGGGGCTGATGGAAGGACTGCTCACGCCGGCTCTGCTGAAGGATCATTTTCAGCTCAACGATTTCACGACGTTCCATGATGAGATCCGAAAAGTAAGCGGCGACCTGCTGATTGGAAAATACATGACGGCGTTGCCGCCGGCGATCAGCGGACTGGTGAGCAACTCCTCGTTGGGCCTGTTTCATACCGAAGCGGGCGGTCAGTTCGGGTTCTATTACCTGCTCACCCCAGCGACGAAGGCTGAGTTACCGACGAATACGGTGCTGCGGCCGTTTCTCGATGCGCAACTGCCGGACGGAATCGGCATGACGTTCGACGAAGAAATGGTGGGCTGGTTCTTTCCGGGCGCAAGTACACCGGAGCCCGGTCGCAGCGGCGACCTCACCATAGCGGCACGCATTCCAACATCGGGAGCTCCGGCCGGCGCGGTGACCTGCCAATTCGACGTCCACATGACGATAGGGGACATCAACGAATTCGTGGATGGCTATGAGCACGAGGCGCAGATGAAAGGGACGATCCAGTTCGGGCAGTTCGCGGGACAGACGCCGGCAGCATTCCAGATTGACGATTCCAACAGCACCTTCAACTACCTGCGGGTGAATCCCCAGACCGGCGAGGCCGAGATGCGCTATCACATCGAATTTGTCGGCAGTAACAGCCAGAGATTTGCGCTCGAAGGCGTGAAGTACATGCAAAAGGACTCGCAAGTGGCGGCGATTCCCGACTTGCTGAACGACTACACCACACTCTATACCCATATTTATCAGGTTTCGCCGGACGGAACGCAGACGCAGATCGGCATCGGTTATATGAAGTTCCGGACCTTCGAGGATCTGGCGGCGGTTTCGAACCTGGCAGGTTTTCTCGACTCGTTCCAGGTCACGGGCACGAGCGATCCGGCGATGCAGTTGCAGGCGCGGCTGCGGTTTATCGCTTTCACGGCGCAGTTTGTGCAACGGGAATACGATCCGTTGAACTTTGGCGCCACCCAGAGTGGAGGCATCGCGATTTCCAAGAAAGCGAGCCAATGACGCGTTGACGCGAAAGGTGTTCTGATCGTAACGGGCTCACGGGAAGATAGGAGGACAGATGGGCGCTGGACAATCTACAACAATGCAGAGCGGCGTCGGCCAAACGGTCGTGCCGTATGGGACGTTCCAAGAAGCATTCGAAAAAGATCCCGGTCAACTGCACGATGCGGTTCAGAAGGCGACGGCAAGGGCAGCAGGGGGCGATGCTGCCGCGCAACAGCAGATGATCGCATCCTGGAACAACGCGGTTGCCGAACTCGCCAAGAGCGCGAAAAAGGTGCAGGTAATGGGGGATAAGGGCGCGGGCATCCTGCACACTCCGCAAAATGACTTAGCAGCGCGATTACAGACTTTGCTTGCGAAACAGGCCACGGCAGCGGGACAGGTGGGCACGCTCCAACCGGCGCAGACGGTGAACACGCCCGACGGCGTCAGCTTCGCGCCGGATGTGCTCTTCGTCAAGTTTGACAACGCCGACGTGGCCGGCTGGCTGCAAGTAGCGCCGGAGCTGATTTTCAGCCCTCCGAAAGCAGCGTGGGTCGATCCTCCGCCGGTACCGGAAACGATCGCGGAGGATGCACAGATCGCCGTCTTCGGCGATTGGGGAACCGGCCTGTACGGCGCACCTGCGATTTCGAAAACGATTGGGGGGCTCGACCGGTGCGATGTGGTGTTGCACGTGGGCGATACGTACTACTCCGGTGAGCAAAGTGAGATCCATGACCGGCTGGTCAGGGATTGGCCGATACGGCCCGCGGGCACGATCAACCGCTCTCTGAACGGCAATCACGAAATGTACTCCGGCGGTCAAGGTTATTTTCAGGCTCTTCGTGATTTCTTCCAACAGCCGGCAAGCTGCTTCGCGATGCAGAACTCGAAGTGGCTGTTGGTTTGCTTGGATACCGCTTACAAGGATTTCGACCTGGATGCGAAGCAGGTGGCGTGGCTGAAGTCGATTGTGCAAGCGGCAGGAACGCGTAAACTGATTCTGTTTTCGCATCATCAGCCGTTTTCGCAGCTCGACGATCAGGGGCCGAAACTGCAAGTGGCACTGGCAGACCTTTTAAACAAACAGCGAATTCACGCGTGGTACTGGGGACACGAACACCGGCTGGTGATTTATGACCCGCATCCGCTGTGGGGATTCAAAGGACGATGCATCGGGCACGGCGGATTTCCGTCTTTTCGCGACGATCTTCCGGGCGCGCACGGGAACGTCTATCAGTGGATCACGCTGGCTCCACAACCGCATGTGCCCAAGGCGCGGCTATTGGATGGACCGAACTTCTGGATTACGCTGGACCAGGAGGGCTTCAGCCCGCACGGCTACGTTTTTCTGCAATTCGATGGCGACACGGTTTCCGAGATCTTCCGCACGCCGAACAACATCGGCTTGCTGAAGCAGCAGCTCTGAGTGTTTACGCAGTTGCAGCGAGAACCGGACGCGCTCCGCGCTCGAGCGTGAGCTTTGCAGTTTTCGCGCGGCCATAGGCGCTCGGAGGCGAGCCGGCGGCGCGGAAGAGGCACAGCATGCCCCAGGGCTGGTCGAAGCGCGTTTTGCTGGCTTTGACGACGGCGGCAAGATGTTTTTGGAGTGCGTCGCGCTTGTTTTTGAAATTGTCGTTCTGAAGCAGGACGCTAGGATGGGCGTCGGCGACGAATGTCCGGAGGTCCTGGACGAGCGCCGCGGTTGCGGCCATGGCTTCCGCCCAAGTGGTGATCACGAACACATCGCCGACGAGGTATTGCACTCTGGGATCATTTGAGCTGGCGCCAACCAGAGCCCCCAGATTTACATTTGCGCCGGTTTGAAGGGCCGAAGGCCAGTGGGTGTTGTCGAGGATCTGCTCTCGGAGATTATCGATGGCCTGATTCTGCGGGTCGAGCAGCGATTGCATGGCGTGGCGGCCAATTTCGAGGTAATCCGACTCCGGGCGGAGAACGCCGCGCGAGTCGAGGAACATGGAAACGCAATCGGCATCTTTAAACGACGTACGCAAGATGCAGGTGGAAGGACCGCCGTCAGCGGACTGCTGCGCCGGCTGGTCAGTGGGCGTGAGAAGGTTCAACGCAAGGAACCAGCTTAGGTATCCTCCCCAAGTTTGAGGATCGGTCTTCTGATGTAATGCGAAATGGACCTGTTCGCAATTCAGCTCCGGCAAGGCGATGGCTTTCCCGGCGCGATAGCTACTGGTGACCATCACCGAGTCGAAAATGGCTTTGCGCAATGCTTCGTTACGAATGAGCGGTGCCGTCAGCGCGGTGATGCTGTTGCCGGTGACCGTTTCCTTGATGGTGACGTCACCAGTTACGCCGTCAGTCAAGGTCTCGCTGCGACGAATCAGCTCCGACAGAGTCAAATAGTTCAGGATGCCGAGCAGGTTGATTTTGAGGGTGCATCCACGCGAGCGAGTTTTTGAGAAGACACTGGAGAGCATTTTGAGCCCGGGAGCTAACTGAGCGCCTGGTTGCCCATTTGCTTCCATGGCAGTTAACAAACTGAGGTCGCCGCGCAAGGCGCGTTGGATACCTGCCTGCACCGCGGGAGTCAATCGACTCAGTTGAATCTCGTACTGAAACGCGGCCTGCCCGTCAGTGAGAGTGGACAGAATCACGTCGAGCGAGGCTTGGATGCTGTGATTCAAGCCAGACTTAATGGCGCCGGCAAAAGTATCAAGCTCTGCCGGCTGTAAATCGGAGAGGAGTTGCTTGTCTCCGGCGGGATCTTTGCTAATAGCACCGAGGATCGCAGCGACCAGATCTTTGTTGCCAAGATTTGCGGCGACTCCGCCGGATGCGGAAAGATCCGTAGAGAGGGCTGTTCCGTTATCCTGCAAAAAACTCAGCTCGATAGTATCGGCGTCCTTGCGGCGCGCGCGCACCTGATATGATCCAGAGATCGTAAACGTGGTTAAGAGCCCCAAGGTTGCGCCCGCTTGCACCGCGATCGTCCCGGCACCCAAGGGAAGATCGACCGAAGCCAGAGGGTTCGGGGAGACCACGACACTGATGCCGCCCGAGACTTTCAGACTGCCCTGCCCCGAAACGGCAGCGACGTCGTTGATACCGAGCGAAGAGAGATCGGAAAGATCTGCCGGAATGGTGTAAGACGAGAGCGTTTGACCGAAGGCGTCGCCCAAAGTGGGCTCGCCTGCGCCCAGCGGAAAAGCTTTCGCGTACTCGAGTGTCACGCCGGTGGATTTGTCGAAGCCAAAGGTCAGATCTCCATCGGAGCCGCTGACGCCGAGGTCGAGAGATCCCTGGAAACTTGCCGAGACGTAGCCGGTGCTATTGGGGACCTTAACCCCGGAGAATAAACCTTCGTCAGCCAGGCTGGTCCCAGGACTGGCATTAACGCGAATGATCGCCTGAGCGTCGGGCGTGATATCGATCTCCGGCTGGGCGCTTCCCAGTTGAAAATCGTGCGTGGCCTTGGCCTGAAAGCGGATGGGTTTGGTGGCGGCCTGGGTCAATAAATCGTCCTTCCTCGCAAGGAAATCAGGGAAGACGGCGAGATGCAGGAGCTCGGTTTTC
>JASHOO010000717.1 GCA_030041035.1 Bryobacteraceae bacterium
GTGAAGCCGCTGACGTCGAGAGTCTGCATTTCGCTGCGAGCTCGCACTAAAAGATCAACCCCACTAGAAGTTCCGCCTGGTTCTGCCGCGATTGCAATGCGCCGCCTAAGTCCGCCTCACTGGCCGCCCCCCATCGCGTGTATCGGATCTCCGGTGAAAGCCTGACCAGCGGCAGATGTAGTTCGATGCCCGCCCCGACCACGACGCCCGCGTTTGCTCCCGATGTGCTCGAGCTGGACACAAGGCCGGCAATTTGCTTCACTCCGCTCCAGTGATCGAAAGCCACGCCGCCATCTAGAAAGGGCTTCACGAACATGCCTGGCATCCGATACTTGACCAGCAGTGGGAACTCCCAGGCGTCGCTCGCCGTGTTGTGGACCAACTCTTCGGCGATGTTGGCCGTGGCATTGTATTGAAAATGCCTGAACAACGCTTCCGCTTCCAGGCCAAAACCGGCTGGCAACCGCAATTCTACCGTCGGCCCAACAATGAATTGCGTCGCGCTGGAGTTGAACGTCTGCTCGGGGTTTGATGCCGCTTGGAAGAAATTCGTGAACGGAAGCCCACCGCGAACTCCGAATGAGAATTGGCCTAGGACGCTCATAGTTCCAGCGAAGAACAGAGCCAGCAATTTCATAGCAAATCCTACGTGTGAATTAAGCGGAACGTTGCGAAAAATTACAAACCGCGTGCCAGGAGCTCGAGCAGCCTCGCTTCACCAATCACTTCAACCCCAAACTCGCGAGCCTTGTCGAGCTTCGAACCTGGATCTTCACCCGCCACCACAAAATCCGTCTTCCGGCTCACCGACCCCGCCACCTTTCCGCCCACAGATTCGATTCGCTGCTTGGCCTCTTCGCGGCTCATCGTCAATGTCCCCGTGAGAACAAAGGTCAGACCGGTCAACGGTCCCCCGTGCCTGCGTCGGGCTTTGTATTCGAACTGCAAACCGGCCGACCGCAAACGCTCCACCAGCTCCTGGTTGCGCGGCTCGCGAAAAAATTGGTAGAGGCTCTCGGCAACCTTCGGTCCCACCTCCTCCGCCTTCTGCAGTTCGTCCAGTGATGCGCCCGTAATTGCATCCAGATCGCCAAACTCATCTGCCAGGAACAGCGCCGTGCGTTCCCCCACGAAGCGGATCCCCAAAGCCTGGATCACGCGCGGCAGTGGGTTTTGCCGCGAGGTTTCGATATTCCGAACTATATTGTTAGCTGACTTCTTTCCCATACGGTCGAGCTGCATGAGCTTCTCAACCGTCAGGTCGTAAATATCAGCCACGCTCATGACCATGCCGCGATCCACGAGTTGGTCGACCAGTACGTCGCCCAAGCCGTCAATATTCATGACGTTGCGCGAAGCAAAATGCAAAATCGATTCCCTCAAGCGCGCCGGACAGTTGGTGTTGATGCACCGGCTGGCCGCCTCGCCTTCCTCACGCACAATATTGCCGCCGCAAACCGGGCAATGCTTCGGAATCTGAAAACGCCTCCGGTAAGAGCCCTGCGTATGCACGCGCACTACTTTGGGGATTACGTCACCCGACCGTTCAATCACCACCGAATCCCCGATTTGTAATCCCAGCCTCGCAATCTCGTCCTCGTTGTGCAGCGTCGCTCGCGAAACTGTGACCCCGCCCACCACCACCGGAGCCAGATGCGCTACCGGCGTGAGTGCCCCGGTCCGTCCCACCTGCACCTCGATGTTCTCCACCGTCGTGACCGCCTGACGCGCCGCATACTTATAGGCGATAGCCCAACGCGGCGCCTTGGCGGTGTAGCCGAGGCGGTTCTGCTGGGCCACCGAGTCCACTTTCGCCACAACACCGTCAATCTCGAACGGCAGGTCGTCGCGCTTGGACTCCCACTCCCGGCAGAATTCCAGTAACTCTTCGAGGTTCTGGCAAAGCCTCCGGTGGGCATTCACCTTGAACCCCATCCGCGCCAGCGCTTCCAACGATTCCCAATGGCTCGGATAATATCGCTCGCCATCCACCAGCAGGTAATATGTGTAGAACTCCAACTGTCGCGAGGCCGTAATCGACGGATCCAGTACGCGCAGCGATCCAGCGGCAGCATTGCGCGGGTTGGCGAAACGGGAAAGGCCGCGCTCCTCGCGATCGGCGTTGAGGCGTTCAAATGCGCGCCGCAACATTACGGTTTCGCCCCGCACCTCGAAGTGATCCAATGCGCTTGTCGTGCGCAACGGTACCGAACGGATGGTGCGGGCATTCTCGGTTACGTCCTCTCCTACGCGCCCGTCTCCTCGTGTGACCGCCTGAACAAATACGTTGCTCCGGTAGCGGGCGGCCATCGAAAGGCCATCCAGTTTTAACTCGGCGACGTAGCGATACCCTTCCTTGCCCAACGCTTCGCGAACGCGCGCGTCAAATGCCCGAAGTTCATCCTCATTCAGCGCATTGTCCAGGCTCAGCATCGGCGAACTGTGTTCCACCTTCACAAACCCCTCCCGAGGTTTGCCGCCCACACGCCGCGTCGGTGAATCGGGTGTTACCAGCTCGGGATGCTGCGTTTCGATGTCCCGCAGCCGGTTCATCAGACCGTCGTATTCGGCGTCGCTGATCTCCGGCCGGTCGACAACGTAGTAAAGGTATTCGTGGCGGCGGAGCGTCTTGCGAAGGTCTTCCACTTCGTCAACCAGTTTGGCCTTCATCCGATTCCCATTATAATGATCCGAGTACAGACACACGCATCTTCATATGGCTCCGGCCAAACGGGTCTTGTTATCAACTCACGTCGCACAGCGCTAATCTACAATCCTGCTGCGGGACGGCTTCGCAAAAAGAGCCGCGCCCGGCTCGAGCACGCCGTCACCATCCTCGAGCGCACCGGCCATGCCATCAATATGAGTCCCACTACCGGCCCTGGTACCGCTGGCGAGATCGCGCGCCGCGCCATCACCGCAGGCGCGGAGTTCATCGTGGTTGCCGGCGGCGATGGAACCCTCAATGAAGTTCTTGATGGCGTAGCCAATTCATCGGTTCCGGTCGGCATTCTTCCGGCTGGCACGGCTAATGTGCTGGCTACGGAGATTGGCTTGCCGCATGGCCTCGAGCGCGCCGCCGCATTGATGTCGGAATGCGTCGCCAGACGCATCGCTGTCGGGCGACTCGATTGCGGCGCCAGGCCCCGCCATTTCCTTTCCATGACCGGCGTGGGTTTTGACGCTCACATCGTTTACGACCTCAGCGATGGCCTTAAGCGACGCCTCGGCAAAGCTGCCTACTGGGTCGGCGGCTTCAGCCAGATCGTCCGTCGCTTCCCGGAATTCCAGGTCGAAATCGACGGCGCCAGGCGCGAACTCTGCTCCTTCGCTCTCATCAGCCGCGTGCGCAACTACGGTGGAGATTTTGAAATCGCACGCAGCATCAGCCTTCTCGACAGCTGCTTTGAAGTCATCCTGTTTCGCGGGCGTACACCGCTTCCTTATCTCAAATACCTCCTGGGAATGACTACTGGCCATCTGGCGGGCATGCGCGGCGTCTCCTTTCTGCCCGCTCAATGCGTTCAGGTCTTCGATCCCGAAGACCGCCGTGTCTACGTCCAGGTGGATGGCGAGAATGCCGGGCATCTGCCGGCTCGCGTCTCGCTCGTAGCAGACGCCCTGACGCTTCTGGTTCCGCCCGCGTATTTGAACCGGGCTGGCGAAATTTTCCGTTAAGCTGCTGTAAGACCGTAAGCGCCGGCGGTAGAATGGTACAACCGGATAATGTGATGATCTACTCCCGCTCGGCTGAATATGCGATTCGTGCTTTCGTTCACCTGGCACAAGTGCCGGAAGGGAAATACGCGATGGTCAAGAACATCGCCGCCGAAGAGGAAATCCCTTCGCACTTCCTCGCCAAAATTCTGCAGCAACTCGCGCGCAAGGGGTTGCTGCGTTCCAGCAAGGGACCCACTGGCGGATTTTCGCTCCGCGTCCCTGCCGACGAGATCCGGCTGGTGGATATCGTGGAGGCCCTCGATGGCCTCACCGAATATCAACAGTGTGCGGCCGGGTTGGCCGAGTGCTCTGACGATATGCCCTGCCCTCTTCACGACTCGTGGAAAGCTGTGCGTTCGCGTATCATGGATTACTTAGGGCGCAATACGATTGCGGATCTGGCCAAGGCTCTCGAGCAAAAGCGTCGGTTAATCGAGAAGCAGCGCCGGCCGAAACGCGCCGCAGCAAGAAAGTAAAACGGCATCTAACGAAGAAAGCTGAGGATACCAATCCGATGGGCCAATCTGTTCTGGTCCCCATGGTGGTCGAGCAGACCTCCAGGGGTGAGCGAGCATACGATATTTACTCGCGCCTGCTGAAGGAAAACATTATCTTTCTGGGTACCCCGATTGATGATGCGGTCTCGAATTTGATCATCGCGCAGTTGCTGTTTCTCGAGGCTGAAGATCCCGAACGCGATATTTCGATTTACATTAATTCCCCCGGAGGATCGATCACCTCCGGACTCGCCATTCTCGACACCATGCGCTTTGTGCGGCCCGACATTGTCACCTTCTGCGTGGGCCAGGCGGCGTCCATGGCCGCTGTGCTCCTCGCCGCCGGTACCAAGGGCAAGCGCTTCAGTCTGCCCAACTCCCGCATCATGATTCACCAGCCCTCCATGCAGGGCCTGGCCGGCCAGGCCGCCGATATCGACATCTACGCCAAAGAGATCCTGCGCATGCGCGAGACGTTGAACAAGATCCTCGCCGAGTTTACCGGCCAGCCCGTGGACCGCATCTCGCGTGACGTGGATCGCGATTACATCATGAGCCCCGAGCAGGGCGTCGATTACGGCATGATCGATAAGGTGGTCACCAGCCGCGAGCTCACGCCCGTTCCCGTATCGAAGTAAGCGCCTCCGTGCGGCTTGACGGCAAAACCGCCATCATCACCGGCATTGGCGCCGGCATCGGCGAGGCCATCGCCATTCGTTTCGCCGAAGAAGGCGCTCGCTTGGTGCTCAATGACATCAGCGAGCCGGCCGCGCGCGCAACTCTCCGCAAGGTGATAGATCTCGGCGCGCAGGCCGCGCTGGCCATCGCCGACATTTCCCAGGAGCTCGGAGCACGCTCCATCTCGGACACCGCCATTCGTCATTTCGGCGCTATTGATATCCTCGTGAACAACGCTGCCGACTTCACCCAAAAGGCAGTGGAACGCGCGGAAATTGCCGACTGGCAAAAAGTTCTGGGCGTAAATGTGATCGGCACCGCACTCGTCTCCAAGTATGCCATCCCGCACATGAAGGCGCACGGTGGTGCAATCGTCAACATCGCATCCATGAGCGGCATCATTGCGCAGCCCGATTTCGCCACCTACAACGCCAGCAAGGGCGCCCTGCTTACCATGACCAAGTGCATGGCGCTCGATCTTGCGCCTTACAAGATCCGCGTCAACAGCATCTGCCCTGGCTGCATCCTGACCAGCGCGTCTTACCGGGAAATCGAACGCATGGGGCTGACCTTTGAGCAGTGGCGCGACCGTGCCGCACCATTGCACATGCTCAACCGCCTCGGCGAACCGCGTGAAGTCGCTAACGCCGCGCTCTTTCTCGCCTCCGACGAAGCCAGCTTCATCACCAGCACGCACCTGATGGTGGATGGCGGCTATACCGGCCGCTAGCCGCGCCCGGTGATCGATCGGAACTTTTCGTAGGCGGCCTCCCAGTCCGATGTGCGCTTCGGTGTGAACGTGTCGAGTGTCACCGATTGCCGGACGATTTCCCGCGCTTCCGCAAGTCCGGTCAACTCCCCTGCCCCAATCGCCTGGACCAATACGTTGCCTATGGTCGTCGCTTCCGATGGCCCGGCAATTACCGTGCGATTCGTGGCATCCGAAACCAACTGATTCAGGATTCGGTTGCGCGACCCGCCACCAACGATGTGGATGATCTCCAGCCTCCTGCCCAGAAGTGTTTCCAGGCTCTCCAGCACTTCCCGGTAGCGCAGGGCCAGACTTTCGAGTATTGTCCGTACCGTTGCCGCCACCGAATCCGGTGGCTTCTGCCCCATCGCTCGGCAATGAGCCGCAATTTTCGCAGGCATCTCACCCGGCTCCAAAAATGCGTCCGGATCTAGGATCCCCGAAAGCGTCGGCGCATCAGCGGCCATGGCGGCCAGCTCCTCGTAGCTGTACTCCTTGCCCGCCAGCGCCCAAGCCCTCCGGCATTCCTGCACCAGCCACAGTCCAGCGATGTTTTTCAGTAGTCGCGTCTTGCCGCCCACGCCTATCTCGTTGGTCAGGTTCAGGGACAGCGTGCGTGCGTCGATCACCGGCGCGTCCAGTTCCACGCCCATCAACGACCACGTTCCCGAGCTGATATAGCACCAATTGTCGCCTGAAGCCGGAACCGCAGCCACCGCCGACGCCGTATCGTGACACCCCGTGGCGTAAACCGGCGTTGTTCCCAGGCCGCAAGCCTCCGCAACCTCCGCCTGCATAGGGCCTACCCGTGTTCCCGGTTGCACAAGTTCCGGCAAAATTGTTTTGGGGAGCAGCAGCTGGTCAAACAGCTCCACCGCCCACCGTTCCAGCCGCGGATTGTAGAATTGCGAAGTGCTGGCGATCGTCGCTTCGGATTTCCCCACCCCCGTCAGCCAGTAATTGAACAGATCCGGCATCATCAGCAGCGTTCGCGCGAAAGCCAGCGCTCGTGATCCGGCTCGCCGCATCGCGTAAAGCTGATACAGCGTATTGATTCGCATGAACTGAATGCCCGTATGAGCGAAGATTTCTTCGCGCGGCACCACCTCCAACACCGCTTCCATGACGCCGTTGGTCCGCGCGTCGCGGTAGTGCCGCGGATTCTCGATGAGGTTTCCGTCCTGGCCCACCAGCGCGAAATCCACGCCCCACGTGTCCACCCCGATGCCGTCCAGCCGAATCCGCCGTTCGCGCCCCGCCACAGACAGGCCATCCCGGATCTCCTGCCAGAGCCGCAGCGTGTCCCAGAAAAGCGCCGAAAAGACCCGCACCGGTGTATTGGGAAACCGATGCAGTTCTTCGAGTGTCAGCTTCTGCCCTTCGAGCGTGCCCAGCGTGGCGCGGCCGCTCTCGGCGCCCAGATCAAATGCCAAGTATCGCGACATGGAGTAACCGCAGCGCATTATAGCGTGCCAACGCTGATAAAATTCTCCTAGCTCCTGCTCGCGGATGACCCTCGACGAAAAATATCGGCTCCTGCACGGCCGCGCCTATCTCACCGGCATCCAAGCGCTGGTGCGCCTTCCCATGGATCAGATGCGTCGCGATCGCCGCGCCGGCCTGAACACCGCGTCCTTCATCTCCGGCTATGAAGGCTCGCCACTGGGCGGCTATGATCTCGCCCTCGCGCGCGTTCGCCCGCTGCTCGACGAACATCAAATCCATTTCGTCCCCGGCGTGAATGAGGACCTCGCCGCTACCTCCATCTTCGGCAGCCAGATCGCCCACGTGCTCGGCGCATCGAAATACGCCGGAGTTCTCGGCATCTGGTACGGCAAAGGTCCCGGCGTCGATCGCTCCGGCGACATCCTGCGCCACGCCAATCTCGCCGGCACCGGTCCCAACTCCGCGGCGCTCGCGCTCGCCGGCGACGATCACATCTCCAAAAGTTCTACCATCCCCCATCAGAGCGATCTCAGTTTTTACAACTTCGGCATCCCCATTTTTTATCCCGGCAACACCCAGGAGATTCTCGATTACGGTCTCCTCGCCATCGCCCTCTCGCGTTTCTCCGGTGCCTGGGTAGCGATGAAAATGGTCACCAACGTTTGCGATGGCGGCGCCACGGTGGATTTTGATCCGGACCGTCCCTCTATCACCCTCCCTGCCGGCTACAAAAAACATTCCGATGCCCGCCTTGTCATCCCCTTCACGTTGCAGCTCGAGCACGAAGTGAATTACCGCCGCCTCGAAGCCGCCCGCGAATTTGCCGCCGTCAATCAGGTGAACCACGTGTTCGGCGCACGTGATGCCGCGCGCTTCGGCATCGCCGCCGCCGGTAAGCCGTATTACGACCTGATGCAGAGTTTCCGCGATCTCGGCCTTCGCCGAGAGGATCTCGATCCTCTCGGCCTCCGCGTCGCGAAATTCGGCATGACGTTTCCGCTCGATCCCCAGTTTGTGGCCGAGTTCGCCCGCGGCCTCGAAACCATCCTGGTCATTGAAGAAAAGCGCAGCTTCCTCGAGTTGCAGTTGCGCGAGACCCTCTACAACCGGACAATCCGCCCCGCCATCCTCGGCAAACAAGACGAGCACGGCCAGGTGCTGCTCCCTGCCACCGGAGAGCTCGATCCCGAAAGAATTGCGGGCGTCCTTGCCCGCTACCTCCCGCCGCGCGACGCCACTACTGTTCGCCTGAACGAGATTCGTGAAATCGCCGCGCGCCATCGCGAAAAAATCGGTTCACGCGCGCCGGTTTTCTGTTCCGGCTGCCCCCACAATCGTTCCACGCTCTTGCTCGAAGGCCAGGTCGCAGCCGGGGGCATCGGTTGTCACGGAATGTCCGCCACGCAGGGCCAGTCCGGCCGCGGCTATGCTTTTCTCACTCACATGGGCGGCGAAGGCGCTCCCTGGATCGGCATCGCCCCCTTCGTCGAGCGCCGGCACATCTTTCAAAACATCGGCGACGGCACCTACTTCCACTCCGGCTCGCTTGCACTGGAAGCCGCCGTCGCTGCGGGAGTCAATATCACCTACAAGATCCTCTACAACGGCGCTGTCGCTATGACCGGCGGCCAGCAACCGAGCGGCGCGCTGCCCGTTCCCGCGCTCACGCACAAACTCGAAGCCGAGGGCGTCTGCAAAACGGTCGTTCTCACCGACAGCCTTGAAAAGTACAACGGCGTTCCGCTCGCCGCCAACACCACACTCCGCCATCGGGATGCGCTCGCCGAAGTCATGCGCGAGTTGGAACAGATCCTGGGTGTGACCGTCATCATTTACGATCAGCTCTGTGCCGCCGAAAAGCGCCGCCTCCGCGCGCGCCGCAAGCTCGAAGAGCCCACAGTCCGCGTCGTCATCAATGAAGCGGTTTGCGAAGGCTGCGGCGATTGCGTCCGCCAATCCAATTGCATGAGCCTCTATCCGGTCCAAACCGAATTCGGGCCTAAGACTCGCATCCACCAGTCTTCCTGCAACAAGGATTATTCCTGCGTCCTCGGTGACTGCCCGTCCTTCGTCACCGTCACACTCAAACCCGGCACCGGCCTGCGCAAGAAGACCGTCCCAAATTTGCCCGCCGCCGAAGTGCCCGAACCAAGAAGCAAAGTTTCAGCCGGTGAAGGCTACGCCATCCTCGCTCCCGGCATCGGCGGCACTGGTGTCGTCACCATCAACGCTCTGCTCGCCACTGCCGCTTGGCTCGACGGCATCTCTGCCATCACCCTGGATCAAACCGGCCTCGCGCAGAAAGGCGGCGCCGTTGTCTCGAGCATCATCTTGAGCGATCGCCCCATCGAGGCCGCGGCCAAAATCGGTTTCGGGAATGCCGATCTCATCCTGGGCTTCGATCTCCTGGGTGCCGCGAGCGCCGATAACCTCAGCCGTGCTCATCCCTCCCGCACCATGGCCGTCATCAACACCGCTGAGATTCCTACGGGTGACGTCGTCCGCGGCCGTGCCGTCCTCTACGGCCCATCGCGTGCCGTGGACATCATCGAAGGTTGCACACGCAAGGGCCGCAACATCTACGTCGACGCCAATCGCATCGCCGAAGCCCTTTTTGCCAGCCACCTCGCAGCCAACGTTTTTCTCCTCGGCGTCGCCTACCAGGGAGGCCTGATTCCCCTCTCCGCGCAATCTCTCGAACAAGCCATTCGCCTCAACGCCGTTGAGATCGAGCGCAACCTCGAAGCCTTTCTCTGGGGCCGCAAATACTACCAAAACGCGCCGGCCGTCGAAGAGCTTCTAGCCCCGCAAACCACTACCGAGCCCCCTGCATTTCTCGATCGACGCGTCACCGAACTGGCGCAATACCAGAACACTAAATACGCGGAACAGTATCGCGCCTTCGTCAACCAGGTCGCTGCTCGTGAGCCGGCTCTCGCCGAGCAAGTAGCCCGAAATCTTTTCAAGCTCATGGCCTACAAAGACGAGTACGAAGTCGCCCGTCTCCTCACGCAACCTGAATTTGAGCGCCAAGCGCGCGCGATGTGGGAGTCGTGTGAGTCGATCAGCTACAACCTTCATCCCCCGTTGCTTCGCGCTATCGGATTAAAGAACAAGTTGAAGCTCGGTCCTTGGTTCCGCCCGGTCCTGCGCCTTCTCGCCGGGCTCAAAGTTCTGCGCTCCACATCGCTCGATCCCTTCGGCTATGCTGCTCTCCGGCGTGAAGAGCGCGCTTTGATTGTCTGGTATCGCAACCTGGTTCAAGAAGTTCTTGAACATATCGCGCCCGCCAATCTCAGTCTCGCGATTGAGATCGCCATCCTCCCCGGCCAGATCCGCGGCTACGAGCAAATCAAGATGTCCAGCATTCGTGAAGTCAAACGCCTCGCCGAAGAGAAACTCGCCCTGCTCAAATCCACAGCCGACACGCCCGTTGCGTTGTGATACCTTACTCCTGTGAAACGCCGCGATTTTCTCACCACCGCCGCCGGAACCCTGCTCGCCGGCAGTCGCGTCCTCGGCGCCAACGACCGCGTCCGCATCGGCCTGATCGGCACCGGTAACCGTTGCATGTACCTCGCCCGGCTACTCGATCACCTTCCCGCTAACGAAATCGTCGCCGCCTGCGACATCAACGAGCTTCACCGCTTCGCCGCCGTCGATACCGTCGGCAATCAGGCCAAGCCGGTTGCCGACTACCACGAGGTCCTCGATCGCAACGACATTGACGCCGTCGTCATCGGCGCCCCGGATCATTGGCATGTGCGCATGACCCTCGATGCCGTCGCCGCCGGCAAAGACGTCTACTGCGAAAAGCCCGTCACCCACACCATCGAACAGGGCGACCTCTTGATCGCCGGTGTCGAAAAGTCCAAACGCGTCGTCGCCACCGGAACCCAGCAACGCAGTTGGGATCATTACCTGTTGGCTAAGGAACTGGTACAGGGCGGGCGCCTCGGCCAGGTTACCCTCGCCGAGATGTATTGGTTTCAGGATTACCTCCGGGATCCTGAGCCCGAAGTCGATCCCACTCGCGTAGATTGGAAACAGTTCCTCGGCTCTGCACCGGCCCAGCCCTTCGACGTCATCAAGTACCAACGCTGGCGCTTCTTCTGGGACTTCGGTGGCGGCATCTTCACCGATCTCATGACTCATTGGATCGACGTCGTGCAGTGGTATATGCAAAGCCCCCTGCCCAGTTCCGTCGTCGCCGCCGGCACCACGCACGCGCTTCACGATTTCCAATGCCCCGATACCGTGAACGCCTCCATCCAGTTTCCGCAGAACTACACCGCCGTCTACAACGGCACCATGGTCAGCTCACTAGAAGATGGCGGCATCATCTTCCGCGGCTCCGATGGCATCATGCAGCTCACCCGCGCCGGGTTCTGGGTTTATAACGAATCCGATTATCACCGCACCGACCGCCAGCTGCCGGAACCGGAAATTGTCATGAGGAGCACCGGCGATGGTACCAGAACCAATCTGCAAAACTGGCTGGATTGTATCCGCACCCGCGGCGTCCCCAATGCCAACGTCCGCGCCGGCGTGGAGGCCGCGCGCACTTCGCATCTGGCCAACCAGGCCATGCGCCAAGCCAAGGTGATTCAGCCCGCGGCTTAAGCGCGACATGCCCAACGTCTACGACGAGCTTCCCTACCCCGGCCTGCCCTTCTCACAAACACATCCCGACCGCCTCGCAACCACGGCCACTCTGTTGGGCATGACGCCCGCCGCCGTCGATGGCTGCCGCGTCCTCGAACTCGGTTGCGGCGAAGCCGGAAACCTGATTCCTATGGCGTTCACCCTACCCCGTAGTTGTTTCACGGGCATCGATCTTTCCGGCACCGCCATCGCGCGCGGCCACGACCTCGTCAACGAACTCCGGCTCCCGAACATTCGCTTAGAACAGCTCGACCTGCGCGATTTCGACTCGCGCTTCGGCCAATTCGACTACATCATTGCTCACGGCGTGTACTCGTGGGTTCCACCCGACGCGCGGGAACAGGTCCTCGATATCTGCAAAACCCACCTGGCCCAAAACGGCGTCACGTACATTAGTTACAACACCTATCCCGGCGGTCATCTTCGCGACGCCATCCGCAGCATGATGCAGTTTCATGTCGCCGGCGTCGCCGGCGCCGCCGGCGCCGTGGAGAAATCCACGCGCGTGCGTGAACTGCTCGAGTTTCTCGTGGAAGCCTCCCCGGCACAGGATGCCTATCACGCCGCCCTGCAATCGGAGCTTCAGTCATTTCTCGGGAGAAACCCCGCGCACTTTTTTCACGATGAGCTGAATGAGTTTAACTACCGGTTCTACTTCTACGAATTTGTGAAGGACGCTGGCCGCCACGGCCTGCAGTACGTCTCCGAGGCGCACCCGTTCAGTTCGTTGTCCGCTACTCTACCTCCCGCCGTCACGGAAAAAATGCGCGCCTTTTCCCCGGACGACAATATCGTGCGTGAGCAATACGCGGATTTTGTCACGCTCCGTAAATTCCGTCAGAGCCTGCTGTGCCACGACGCCGTGCAGTTCGAGCGCCGGCTCGATCCCTCTCGCGTGAGCCAAATGCTCATCGTGTCAGAGGTGCAGCCTGCCGCCGCCCAACCCGTGATCCCCGTCCCATCGGCCGAGGAATTCCGGTACCCGAAAGGGGGCAGCATCTCCACCAACCATCCGCTCGGCAAGGCCGCCCTCTTGCACTTGGGGCGAATCTGGCCGGCCCCCATCGCTTTTTCCGATCTCTTGCACACCGCGCGAGATCTGGCGGAATGCCGGAACGCGCCCCTCGCAGACGATTCGGCATGGCTCTGCGACATGCTCCTGAAGCTTTACGCTGCCCGCCTTGCCGAACTGCATTTGCATGTGCCGGCCTGCCCCACATCGCCTTCGGCGAAGCCCTTGGTCAGCCCCCTGGTCCGCGCCCAGCTCCGAACCAGCCATTCGGTGACGAATCTCCGGCATGTAGCCGTTTCCATTGACGATGAGGGCAGCCGCTTCTTGCTCACGCTGCTCGATGGTACCCGCGACCGCACGGACCTGCTCGCCGAAATGCGCCGGCCCTTCGATGGAATTACCGCCGAACAGCTCGAGACCAACCTCGAGAGACTCGCCAAAATGTCGCTGCTCGTCGCCTGACCGCAGCGCCTTACCCTTCCTGACTCACCATCTGAATCAGCGCCTGAATGTAACCGAACGCGAATGCAAACGCCTGCCGCCCCCCGGTGTCACCCTCAATCTTCGGCACGTGGTCGGGCATGATCATGCCGTCGTAGCCCACTTCTTTATACACCCGCATGGCCTGAATCATGTTTACGTCACCGTCATCCGGGAAGGTCTCCTGAAAATCCAGAAAATGCCCTCGAATATTCCGGAAATGGACGTTGAAAATCTTGCGCCGGCTGCCGAAGTACCGGATCACGTCAAAGATCTCGCGCCCCGGGTCTTCGAGCATCTCCGACACCGTCCCCTGGCAAAAATTCAGTCCGTGATACGGGCTGGCCTGGATCTCGACAAAGCGCTTCAATCCCTCCACACTGCCCAGTACCGTATGAACTCCGCGATACCCTTGGTCGTGCGGCATCCCCGGATCGTGTGGATGGCATGCCACCCGCACCTTGTATTCTTCCGCCACCGGAATCACGCGCTTTAGAAAGTAAGTGATGCGCTCCCAGTAAACCTCGTCACTCACCGCCCCCGCTTCGGTCATCGGAGGATCCTGCCGCGCTTTCGCATAAACAAACGTACTATACTGGCAGCCGCCGCGGCCGCGCGTCGGCTCTGTGCGCACCACCCCCAGAATATTCAAGTTGTACTTGAGAGCCGGAATCCCCGCCTGCGCCGCGTTCCGGATCATCTGGCAGATGTCGTCGATCTCGCGGTCCCGCTCCGGGCTTTTCCCCAACAGGATTTCCGGGCTTTCGTACCGCGTAATGTAGTTGGAGCTCAACGGCAGCGGCACCATGTGCAGTTGAATGCCGTGGGATTCCACCCGCTCCCGTAGCCGCGTCAGCCCCTCTACCGACCACTGCGCGTCGAACTTAGCCGATGGAAGCGTGCTGCAAATATGCTCGACCCCGAACGCCGCCAGCACCCGCAGCGCCTCATCCGTCGAGTCGTGCTGCGTTCCGGCCTTCATCAGCGCTTTTCCCTGCGCAGGTTTTGAAGTGGAGGTCTGCCCCTCCAGCAGCACCGTCCCCGTCGCGGCCGATAGAAACGTTCTTCGATCCATAACGCCGCCTGAGGATATCACAGTGGAATTGCTGCCGGTGGTTCTCGACGTAAGCGAACGTTAGCAACGCACTATTCTCCATCGGCACGAACCCGAAAATCGGCGCTTTTACGTTAAAATACTTATGATTCTGTAACAATCTGCGATTTTCCGCCAGTGTTTTCTTAAAATGGGTTAAATCCCGCTACAGTACGGTCGAACCTGCCTTCGTGCGGGACGATAACCCTTTGTCTGTCCAATAAATTGCACGCCCTGCAAACGGGGCACCAGAACTGCTCTATAGTAAGCGTCCCCCAGGTGGGATTTTGGTATGCCGGCGCCGCGTAAAACGATTTTGCTGGTCGAGGATGACCCGACCAGCCTAAAGTTGACTGCAAAGCTCCTGCGCGCTGAGGGTTACCTGGTCCACATCGCATCGACTGCGGAACAGGCCTTGACCGCTCTGTCTACGGAGCACCCGGACCTGATGCTCGTCGATCTCCAATTGCCTGGTATGAGCGGACTGGAGCTGACGCGCGAGGTGAAGGCCGCTGCCGGTCTCCGTGACGTTGTAGTGATCGCGTTGACCGCATGCACAGCCCAAGACACCAGGCAAGCGGCGCAACAAGCCGGGTGCAACGGGTATCTCACCAAACCCATCGACTCCCGCACACTGGCTCTCCGCGTTCACGAGTTCCTCAACGCCGATCCGCACCCTGGTACCGGCGTCGTCGCCTCGCCGGTTCCGGAACCTGATCCGCTGCTCCCTGAATCTGAGATGGAATCGTTGCGGCACAGTTTTCTTGCGGAGGGTTCCACTCACCTCCAGCAATTGCTGACGAAACCTGACTCCACCTTCGACGCAATGGCCCTGGGCCGTCTCGTACATCCGTGGGTGGGCTCGGCTAGTCTGCTTGGTTTCACCAGGATTTCCGAGTTGGCGCGGGAAACCGAAACCCTCCTGAGGACGCCGTCTTCTACGGCCAGCCAACTTCGTATTTCCCTTTCGCACCTCGCCCGGGCATTCTCCGATTTGAATGCAACCGGAGAAGGCAGTACGACTCCCGAGTTCATTCTCCGGCCACTGATCGGTCAGTCATTCGCACTGATCGGATTCAGCAGCGTTGAGGCTGAGCGCATATGCCGTACTCTCGAACATGTTGGGGCCAAACCCACAATCATTGCCCCCGAGGTTCCGCCCGATTATGCGGCTGTCCACGATTGCAGTCTCGTCATGGTACACGTGCGCCCCGAGAATCTGGGCTCTCGCTGGCTCTCGCCTGAGCTCGTTGAGCACCGGGTCTTGCCCCTGGTGCTGGTCGGAGAGTGGAAGGATCTGCTGTGCCTGAGCCCCGTGGTTCCATTGCTCGCGCAGGAGCTCCTCATTGACGACTGGCATCCGCAAGAAGCGCTGATTCGACTCAGTCTGGTTCTGTCCCGCATATCCTCGGCCGCTCCCGTCTCATCCGGCGTTGGTGCGGCCTCTCTGACACCAGTTTGTTCTGCTCCCACACCTCGCAAGGCGGCGTAGCATTAAACCGGCGAAAAATACAGATGCCATGGATAAGCGGAGGTTAGCGAAGTGTTACTCCCCACCCTCGCTAACGTGGCGGAAAAAGTGACAGGTTGTCACCTTCCGGAGGCCAGATTATTCGGAATGCTTTCCTGGTTTTACGCTTCGACTTTGCCGCTCTCCGCAGTGTGCCGCTCTACGTAAAGGCGATAGTGCAAGTACGTCAGATACATGATCGGCAGAATCAGCAGCGCCGTTCGCCACCCGACGTATTCGCTCGAAACGCTGACCATTCCCGCCACCGCGGCCCCGACCAGATAATAAGGAAATGTCCACAGATAGCACTGCTGCCACGTCCTTTTAAACGGCCGGATCTCCACCAGCGACAGCACCGTCGCCACCAGCACCGTGTTCGTCAGGAAGAAGAAACACGCGGCCAGCGCCAGCATCACCGGTATCCGTCCGTTCACCTGCTGGATCTGCGGAAGATGATAAATGAAATTGGCGCTCGTGATCGCCATGGTCAGCGCAGCGACGTTAAAGAGCACCTGCGGAATCGTGGGCCGCACTTTCGCCGCCCACAGGCATTGCGTCACTGTCGCGATCGCCCCCAAAGCCAGGGTCTCGGAAAAGCTCATTTGTGAAACGCCGATCAGCACGAACAGGAAATTCAACGACATCGTCCCCGTCAGTCCGGGAAGCCGCACCTTCAGGGTCGAGGCGATCAGAGCCAGCGCCAGGTAAACCGCAAATCGCAGCGGGTCGGCCGACTCCCAGTGCGATACACCGAGCGACAGCAGGATCAGACCGGGGATTATGGCAAGGGCAATAAAGAATTTCGCTTTCACCGGCATCGGTAGTAATCCTCCGAACTGAACCAGTACGGCTCCCGATCCCAGCTTCGCGTTGCGGAAAAAGACCGAAGCGCCCCAGGCCATCGCAGCGTGGGTGACCAGCGACACCGTGGCCTGGATGGAATCGCGAACAGCCCCGGGAGAAGGGCCGCTGCCTGGGGCAGCTTCGGAACTGGCGCGGGCATTTGCAGCAGCGTAGCGAGCGCCCGCGAAAAGGGAACAGCATGGGTAA
>JASHOO010000718.1 GCA_030041035.1 Bryobacteraceae bacterium
AACCGGGAGGACCCATGCCCCGAAACACACGCCTGTTGCCGGTCGTGTTAACGTTGGCAGCGATGCCATTTTTCGCCACGTCTCATTCGTCCAAGGCCGTTCTCATCGTCGCCAACAAAGGCGAACACACCATGGGCATCATCGACCCGGACGCCGGCCGCCAGTTGGCCACGGTTCCCGAAGGCGGCGTGACCGGCCACGAGCTGATTGCTTCGCCCGATGGCACAACCGCCTACGTGCCCATCTACGGCAATTCGGGCGTCGGCAAGCCCGGCACCGACGGCTCCAACATGGTGGTCATCGACATTGCCTCGCGCAAGGTGACGGGCAACCTGGATTTCGGCAAGGGCGTCCGGCCGCATTGCGCCGAGTTTGGGCCCAGGAACGGACTCCTCTACGTCACCACCGAACTCGAAAATTCGGTCTCCATCATCGATCCGAAATCCCTCAAGATCGTCGGCTCTGTTCCCACTGGCGAGCCCGAATCGCACATGCTGGTGATCTCGCATGACGGCAAGCGCGGCTACACCGCCAACGTCGGCCCGGGAACTGTTTCCGTGCTCGATCTCGAAGCCAGGAAGACCATCGCCATCATCCCCATCTCCAAGACTACGCAGCGCATCGCCATCTCGAACGATGATCGCTGGGTCTTCACGGCCGATCAAACCAGCCCGCGCCTTGCCGTGATCGACACTTCCACCAACCAGGTGAAGCATTGGGTCGACTTACCGGCTCCGGCATACGGAACCGCGCCTACGCCCGACGGCCGCTGGCTGGTCGCCGCCATTCAGAAAACCAACCAGGTGGCTGCCGTCGATCTCCGCACCATGAAAGTCGCTCATGTCGTCGACGTTCCGAAAATTCCGCAGGAAGTGCTTGTCCGGCCCGACAATGCGGTAGCGTACGTTTCCTGTGATGTCAGCCATCAGGTGGCCGAAATCAGCCTGGCCGATTGGACCGTGAAGCGCCTGATCGAAGCGGGAAAGGGCGTGGATGGTCTGGCCTGGGCCGTTCCGGAATAAGCGACGCCCGTTGCGCGTGCGGCTTTAAGCCGCAAAATTTACTCGGATCTCCAGGTTACCGTGAAGTTCGTTCCACCCGAACCGAGCGGTGAGGCGACGGCTTCGTCCTTGCCCGTGCTGCCCGCCATCGTGATCTCTAGCACTTTTCTCCCGAAACTGCTGATCGGTCCGCTTGTCGAAGCGTCGGTCGAATGGCTGGTGCCAAAAAAGACGATGGCGAAATCGGAGAGCGGCAGAGCGCCACCGTTACCCGCACAGCACGGTGCCTCGGCAATCCATTCCGCCGATGACCGCTTCGCCCCGGAGAAACGCTGAGTTTGGCTGTACGTCTGTCCCGTGTTCTCGTTCGTGATCGTGAGAGTGAACTGTCCGCCGCTGTAACCGACGGATGCCGACATTTCATCGCCGGGCGATACCGACACGCTGTCGATAAGTATCCCAGCGTTTGGCGCGAACTCGTACCAGGCGTAATACGACGGCATGGTTCCGTTGCAGTCGGAGTCGGTTCCAATCTGTTCCACTGTGCTTGAAGTCAGCCCGTCCAGTCCCAACCAGAACGAGGAGTACGTGTTTGGAGTCAGGCCGCAATTGACCGCCGGAACCGTCCACGTCCCTCTGACGTGCGTGAATGAGGTGCCTGTCACCGCGTACCCGCTCCAGTTGTCGCTCTCCAGCGTTCCGTCAGAACGCACGTTGCGAAACCTCATCGGTGCGTGCTGGCGGGGTGTCACCTGTGCTTTGGTCTCTGTTGTAATTGACCCGTTGCTGACTTGCGCCAAAGCGGGCAACGCGGCAAGCATCCCCAACATTCCGAGCCGGCTCGACGGCATACGAAACTCCTGTCCCCCAGCAGGATTTGTCCCCTGTTCCGCTGGGCCTCCAGGTTCAATCTAGCCGTAAGCCATTCCGGGCGAAAGTTATCTTCTGGCGACTTTCACCCGCTGAAGGCAGGATCTTCCGATATCTTGACTAAAGTTACTGGTGCTGCATGAACTTCCGATGACGCAACTACGTAGTCACACTGGCGTTGACGTCGCCTGCCGAACGCGGCCGTCTTCACACATTGAGCGTCTTCAGGTACGCCACGCCCGCGACGGTCAGTTCCCAGCTCTGCTCGACGAAATAATTTTTCACCCCGCCGGTCTTGGCTGCCTCGAAGATCTTCGGCCAGTCGAGGCTGTCCTTTCCTACCGCCACTTGAGGGGCGCCGTGCTGGCCGCGGCCCGGTAGAGGCGCATTCAGGTCCACGCCCTGCAAATGCATGGAGATGAAACGGCCGGGATACTTGGTGAAGTACATGACCGGATCTCCAACCACCCGCATGGCCGACATCTGGAACTGCATCATCACCAGATTCGGATCGAGAAGCTCCAACAGAACTTCATACGTTAAGCGGCCATCCACTTTCGACATCTCGAATCGCTCGTCATGCAAGAACTGCTGCATTCCGGCTTTGGCCGCCCGCTCGCCGATTTTGTTATACTCCTCCGCCAGCCTCTTCACGATGTCCATGGTGGTGACGCCGTTTTCCACTTTTCCATCCAGACTCGCTGTCCCCATCTGCGTCATGCCGATGTCGTGCGCCCAGGCAATCGACTGCTCTTGCCTGTGGCGCAGCTCCTCCAGGTCAAAGTGCGCGCTCGGACACTTCAGGCCGTGATCCTCAATGATCTTCCGCGTCTGCTTGCCGTCCGAAAGGCTGGCGAATTCTTCGTAGCCCGGCGAGCACAGCTCCAGGTTGCCGATCCCAATCGCAGCCATGTCCTTGCACAACCCGGCCAGATCGCCATTCTTGATTCGCTGTCGATGCGGATAGGTCTGGCTCCCGATCGGCATCCCCAGCGGATTGGCTTGCAACTTGCGCGCAGCGGCCGAGAGCAGGCCCGCTCCCGCCACATTCGCCGTCGATCTCTTTAAGAATTGTCGTCTCGAAAATCCGGGCAAGTGTTTCTCCTTTTCAAGCGCTCGTTAATTTCCACCCGTCCCGATATTCGCGGGTCAGGTATGGGTTGGCCTCGGGAATGTTAGTAAACTTCATCCCCTCCTGGTCCCAGACCAGGGCGGGCGCGCACGTGTCTTCATTGAAAATTTTCCGGCTGTACCGCATGGCCGCTCCGGCGAGCGCAATGGCTTCCGAACAATTCGCCGCATTCAGGAAGTGGCCCATGGAAGCCGGTCCGCCCTTGAAAGCCGCGACCCATTCCGCATTGGCCGCCGCCCCGCCGAAGTTGCCGCCTCGTCGCCCGCTCTGGGGCTCGGGCAGCCCCTTGGCCGCGCGATATTCCTCCATCTTCTTCGCCGGCACCAGGTCGTTGTTCAGGATGATTCCCTTGTCGCCCACCCACAGAGTTCCGGTCGCCGGGATGGTCTTGCCGTCCTCCGCAAGTTCCTCGGGCGTAAAGGGGCGCATGCCGCCGTCGTACCAGTAAAGCTTCAACGCCGGCCACTGGCCGTGCGCCGCGAATTTGAAGCAAATACGGTTGGCGTACGGGAATGCGAAGTCATTCATCTTGACCGTGCTCACCTGATCATTGATCTCGCAACTGGTGCTCGACTGCGCTTCCACGCTGTAGGGCACGGGCAGATCGAGCGCCATGAAAATCGGCCACAGGCTGTAATTTCCCATGTCGGCGATGCTGCCCCCGCCGAACTCGTACCAGCCGCGGAAAACGGCGTGCGTGTAACTCGGATGGTAAGGCCGATCCAGCGCCGGCCCCAGCCAAAGGTCCCAGTCGAAATCCGGCGGAATCGCAGGCCGGTCGGTCGGCAACGCCAGTTGCTGCGGCCAGAAGGGCCGGTCGGTCCAGTTGTGCACTTCCTTCAGATTGCCGATCGTGCCATCCAGAATCATTTGCCTCACTTGAGTGAGCGGCGCATGCCAGGCCAGCAGATGCGTCGCAACTCCGGTCTTGCGCGCCGTCTCCACCACCATGCGAACTTCGGCCACGCGGTTCGCCAGCGGTTTATGCATGAGCACTTTCTTGCCTTTCTTCATCGCCGCGATGGAAATCGTCGCGTGCAGGTGGTCCGGCGTCATGATCTTGACCGAGTCCAGATCCTTTTCCTTCTCCAGAACCTCGCGAAAATCCGCGTACGAAGCGACCCCTTTGAAATTTTCCGCTGCGCGCTTCTTTGCGTAGTAAGTTTCGATGATTTCCTTGGCCATGGTGCGCCCGGCGCGGATGCCGGTCACTCCCGCGCCCCAATTCGGATCCTCCAAGGTCTTGCGCACACTGTCCCGAATGCCGGTCGGGCTCCAATCGATATAGTTGGTGCCGTCCTTGACCGGGTCGCAGACCGCCACGATCTGCACCTCCGGCGCCGCAATCAACCGCAGCATCTCCCGCGTGCCCTGAGTGCCGCAGCCGATGTAGGCGAGCGTGATCTTATCGCTCGGTGCGACATGTCCCGGCCCACCCAGCACGTGCCGGGGAACGATCGTCAGCGCCAGACCGGCCGCGGCCGGCGCCAGAAATTCACGGCGGTTCATGTTTTCTTTTGAGGGCATCAGTAACTCCTTTCGTTAGGGGAATGGACGGACGGCCGGACGCGTCCGGCCCCTACGGAAGCATATCGTATCCCGCCGAAGCACGCACGTTGCACCGGATCCGCCCGGAGAAAAACACATCGGATTGGTGATACACTCGCTTCCAACCGTGGTCGAATCCTCATGTGGATAGTCCGGCTTGCGCTTCGCCGCCCCTATACCTTCGTCGTGATGGCTGTTCTGATCGCCATCCTGGGTACCACGGCGATCATCACCATGCCGGTCGATATCTTCCCCTACATCGACATTCCAATCGTGAGCGTGCTCTGGGCGTATTCAGGTTTAACCCCGGAGGAGATGGAAAAGCGCGTCGTTACCGGATTTGAGCGCAGTCTCACTGCCAACGTCAGCGACGTTGAGCACATCGAGTCGCAATCTTACAACGGCTACGCGGTCATCAGGGTTTATTTCCATCCCAACGTAAAAATCGATATGGCTGTCGCGCAAACCACGGCGACGGCGCAAACCGCTCTGCGCCAGATGCCTCCCGGAATGTTTCCCGCCAACATTCTCAAGTATGATGCCGCCAGTGTCCCGATTCTGCAGCTCAGCCTTTCCAGCAAGACATTAAGAGAGCAGGAGATCTTCGATCTCGCCAATAACTTCATCCGCACTCCGCTCGGCACCGTTCAGGGTGCCTCCGTCTCCTATCCGATGGGCGGAAAACAACGGTCCGTAATGGTGGATCTGAACCTCGACGAACTCTATGCCAAGCAGCTTTCGCCCAACGATATTTCCAACGCCCTCACTCTTCAGAACCTGATACTGCCCGCGGGCACGGCCAAAATGGCCGACACAGAGTATCAGATCCGTGTCAATAGCAGCCCCGTTCGCCTCGCTGATTTGAACAACCTACCCATCAAGACCGTGAACGGCGCCACCGTGTACATGAAGGATGTAGCGCAGGTTCATGACGGGTTTTCGGTTCAGACCAACATTGTCCGCACCAACGGTTCACGCGGCGTTCTGCTCACCATCACCAAGAGCGGCAGTGCCTCGACTCTGGCCATTGTGGATGGCGTGAAAGCGGCGCTTCCACGGATTCTCTCCACCGTTCCCCGCGAGCTCAAGTTGAATCTGCTGTTCGATCAGTCGCTGTTCGTGCGCGCCGCGGTTGGAGGCGTGGAACGCGAAGCCCTTATTGCCGCCGGTCTCACCGGTTTGATGATCCTGTTGTTCCTCGGCAGCTGGCGCAGCACCCTCATCGTCTGCATCTCCATCCCGCTTTCGATTCTCACTTCTCTGTCCATCCTGAGCCTGCTGGGCAAAACCATTAATGTGATGACGCTCGGGGGCCTAGCTCTGGCCGTGGGCATCCTGGTGGATGACGCCACCGTCGAAATCGAGAATACCCATCGCAACCTCGCCATGCGCAAACCCTTGATCCGCGCCGTCCTCGATGGTGCCAGCCAGATCGCCGTTCCGACTTTCGTCGCCACGCTTTCCATCTGCATCGTGTTCGTGCCCGTGCTGCTGCTCACCGGCACTGCGCGATATCTGTTCACCCCGATGGCCATGGCCGTAGTCTTCGCCATGCTGGCTTCATATTTCCTCTCGCGTACGCTGGTCCCGACGATGGTCGCTTTTCTTCTGAAATCGGAAGTCGAGCTTTACCAGCGGGGAACGCACGGAGAAACTGCTCGCGGCAAAGGACCGATCTGGCGCGCCCACTATCTGTTCAACGCCTTGTTCGAAAAGCTGCGCTTCCGCTATGTGGGCCTGCTGCACTGGTGCCTCCTGCATCGCGCGCCCGTGTTGGCGGCCTTCATGCTGGTGTCGATCGCTTCGCTGGGCCTGGTCCGGCTCGTGGGTGAGGATTTCTTCCCCGACGTCGATTCCGGCCAGATGCGGCTCCACGTCCGCGCACCCGCCGGGACACGCATCGAACAGACCGAGTTGCGCTTCGCCGCAATCGATCGCGAGATCCGCGGCCTCATCCCCGCCGATGAGATCGATTCCCTCATTGACGACGTCGGCGTCCCCAACAGTTGGACCGTCGTCGCTCAGGGTGACCCTCCCACTATCTCCAGCGCCGACGGCGAAATCCTGGTCTCGCTCAAGAAGGAGAAGCACGGCTCGACCCGCGATTACCAGGTGCTTCTTCGCAAGCGCCTGCGCGAAAAATTCCCCGATACCTCTTTCTTCTTCCAGCCCGCCAATATCACCACGCAAATTTTGAGCTTCGGCATCCCCGCCCCCATCGACTTGCAAGTGGTCGGACGCGACGCCGACGCCGGTTATCGCATCGCTGAAAGACTCGCCGCCAGTATCTCCCGGATTCCGGGAACCGCCGACGTTCATGTGCACCAAGTGGTCGATCAGCCCATGATCGGCGTCAACGTCGATCGGGTGAAGGCATCGGAAATGGGCTTGACGCAGCGCGATGTCACCAACAGTATGCTCATCTCGCTCAGCGGCAACGGTGCGCTGGCGCCCAATTTCTGGTTGAACTGGACCAACGGCGTTAACTACAACGTCGGTATCCAAACGCCTCAATATCGCATCGATTCTCTCGACGCCTTGCTGCGCACCCCCATTTCGGTCTCCAGCAGCGAGGAAAGCACCTCCACTCCCGGTTCCCAGGAGGGCATTGCCGGCGCCGGAAATACTTCCGTCGGCACCACCCCGAGTGAAGCTTCCCAGGCCTACGGCAATCCGGGCGCGATGATGGGCGGCACGCAGTTGCTCGCCAATCTGGCCAGCGTCCACCGCGGGTACGCACCCGTGATCGTCAACCACTACAATGTCTGGCCGGTTTTTGACGTCTACGCGAACCTGGACCGCCGCGATTTGGGCGGCGTGGGCGCAGATGTCGAAAAGATCATTCGCCAGGAAGAACCCCATTTGCCCCGCGGCACTACATTCAGCTTGCGCGGCCAGATCGAGACCATGCAGTCTTCTTTCTTCCGCCTCGGCCTCGGAATGGCGTTTGCCGTGGTCCTGGTATACCTTCTAATGGCGGTGAACTTTCAATCGTGGCTCGATCCCTTTATCATCCTGACGGCTTTGCCGGGTGCGCTGGCCGGCATTTTGTGGATGCTGTTCGCTACCGGCACCACGCTCAGTGTGCCATCGCTGATGGGCTCGATCATGTGCGTCGGTGTGGCCACGGCAAACAGTATCCTGATCGTCACCTTCGCCAATGACGAACGCGAGCTTGAGCCTTCCGCCACGGAGGCCATGCTCTCTGCGGGCTTCGCCCGCGTTCGGCCGGTTCTGATGACCGCAACAGCCATGGTGATCGGCATGCTTCCCATGTCGCTCGGGTTGGGAGAAGGAGGCGAACAGAACGCGCCGCTCGGCCGTGCGGTCATCGGTGGATTGATGTTCGCCACCGTCACCACGCTGTTCGTTGTGCCGATCATCTACAGCTACCTGCGCACCAGGCCCCCGGTCGATCACGCCCGCCGCTTCGACGAACTGGAACGCCAGGGCTCCGTGCAATCCGATTGGGACTCCGTGTAAACTTCCACTAGGCA